>JAVBJY010000236.1:0-8979 GCA_031546735.1 Eubacteriales bacterium | reverse complement strand
TGGTGGATGGCAAAAAGACTGATTTGACGCCGAAGGAGTATGACTTGCTCTTCTACTTGACCGACAACAAAAATATCGCCATGACGAGAGATCAAATTATGAACGAGGTGTGGGGGTATGAATTTTTTGGCGACGACCGCACCGTGGACACCCACATCAAAACGTTACGCAACAGCCTTTCGGCTTATCGTGATTACATCGTGACGCTACGAGGGGTGGGCTATAAATTTGAAGTGGAATAGAAAAAGCTTGCGCCATACGATGTGGATGTATTTCATTTTGTTTTCGGCGCTCATCTTGTTGTTGCTTTGGTTTTTGCAAATTGTGTTTTTACAGAACTTCTATGAGCAGATGAAAGTCTCGGGCATCGATGCTGTATCGGATACGATCATTGAAACATATGGCACCGACAAGTTCGAATCAACCATCGATCAAATGACATTTTCCAATGCGCTTCTCATCTTTGTGACAGACAAAGAAGGGCATATGACCTATTTTTCTGACGAGCATGGCTATGGCGGGCGGGCGAGGGGATTAAGACCCGACCAACAGGCGAAGACGACCACCGAGTTGCCGTCTGCCGTCCGTCCGTTGCCAAACGAATTTGAATCGTTTATGGAGAAGGTGAACCAGTCGGAGCATGGCGTGGTTAATTACACGGTCAAGCAACACCGGTTTAAAGGCGAAACGCTTGTCTATGGGCGAAAATTTGAAGGCGGTTATCTGTATATCAGCACGCCCCTAGAACCGATGGATTCGACCACCGCCATTTTGAAAAAGCAGTTGATGGTCGTCACGGTTGTATCGCTCTTTGCGGGATTTGTCATTGCATTTTTTATTGCAGGGAAGTTGTCAAGACCCTTGTCGAAGATTACAGAATCGGCAAAACAGTTGGCGCAAGGCAATTACAACGTATCCTTTGCAAAAGATGGCTACACCGAACTGGATCAACTAGCAGACACGCTGAATTATACAACGGAAGAACTCTCGAAGGTAGAGGGACTGCGCCGCGAATTAATCGCGAACATTTCCCACGACTTGCGCACGCCCCTCACCATGATCAAAGCCTACTCCGAGATGATCCGCGATTTGTCTGGCGACAACAAAGAGAAACGGGATACGCACCTCGGCGTCATCATTGACGAAACAGATCGGCTAACCACCCTTGTCAACGATATATTGGACCTGTCTGCCATCCAGTCTCTTCATGACGAAGGCGGCAACCTGCCGATATGCCCCGTTAATTTTAGCCAAACCGTAGAAATGATTATCCATCGGTTCGACGGTTTTTCCAGAAAAGACGGCTATACCATACAGACAGAGATTGCGCCCGATTTGCACATTGCCGCCAACCGCGCCCGCATCGAACAAGTGGTGTACAATTTGATCGGCAATGCCCTCGACTATGCGGGTGATAACAAAAAAATCGAAGTGCGTGTAGGGGATAAAGACGGGCGTGTCCGGTTCGAAGTCACAGACTCGGGCAGTGGCATACAAGAAGAAGAAATTCCCTACATCTGGCAACGGTACTACCGCGCAGAAAATCACAAGCGGTCGGTCGTCGGCAATGGGCTTGGGCTGTCTATCGTCAAAAACATTTTGGAGATGCACGGCGCACCCTTTGGCGTCACAAGTGCCCTTGGTTGTGGGAGTACATTTTGGTTTGAAATACAACGGGCGTGATTGCCCTGTAAGGAAGGTGTAGCATGACAGTTCTACTTCTCATCATTATTTATTTGGCTTTTATTAGCCTCGGTCTGCCGGATTCATTGTTAGGTTCGGCTTGGCCCATCATGCACCAAGATTTGTCTATGCCATTATCCAGTGCGGGCGGGTTGTCCATGATTATTTCGGGCGGCACCATTATATCAAGCGTCTGTAGCGGCACCATCATCAAGCGATTTGGCACGGGAAACGTCACGGTCGTCAGTGTGCTGATGACGGCGTTGGCGCTCATAGGCTTCGCTTGGTTTCCTTCATTTGCATGGTTATGTGTGGCGGCGATTCCGCTAGGGCTTGGTGCTGGTTCTGTAGACGTGGCACTCAACAATTTTGTCGCCGTGCACTACAAAGCAAGACACATGAGTTGGCTACATTGTTTTTGGGGCTTAGGCGCCACCGCAGGGCCGATGATTCTGTCGTTCTTTATTGCAAGGAATGGCGCATGGCGCAGTGGCTACCTTACCATCGCCATTGTCCAGTTCTTTCTTGTGTTGATCCTACTCGTGTCACTTCCGCTGTGGAAAAAAACAGAGACCATCGCCCAAGAGGAGCAAGCGGAAGAGCAGACGAGGACAAAACAAAACGTATTTCGCATACGCGGCGTTAAGTTTGCGCTGGTCACTTTCTTTTGCTATTGTGCAGTCGAAATGACGACGGGTCTGTGGGGGAGCAGTTATCTGGTGCAACAAAAGGCCATGTCTGCTGAACTTGCCGCCAAAGGGGCTTCTCTCTTTTTCTTGGGCATTACCATCGGACGATTTGCCGCGGGCTTTGCTACAGCAAAAATCAGTAGCAAGGCGTTAATCCGCATCGGGCAGTTGGGGTGCGCCCTTGGCGCCGTTTGCCTTGTGTTGCCGCTTCCATCACTGTTTTCATTGGTTGGGCTTGGGCTACTTGGTTGTGGCTGTGCGCCCATTTTTCCATCTATGCTCCATGAGACGCCAGCTCGGTTTGGAAAGGAATCTTCCCAGACGATTATCGGGCTAGAGATGGCCTTTGCGTATATGGGTACACTGCTTATTCCACCAGGCTTTGGGGTGATGTCTTCTCAAATCGGATTGGCCATCTTTCCATTTTTTTTGATGGTGTTTATTGCCGTCATGGCTATGAGCTCTGAGAGAATATATCGTTCGAAGTGACCGCGTAGCGCGCAAGAGAGCCAATAAAATAAGGCAACAAAGAAAGGATTGATCCTCCTTTTTTTGTTGCCTTATTTTATCGTTGGGGTTAACAGAATATGCCGATTAAAAATGATAATCAATACCACTTTGCTTTACTATTTCGTTTGCTGTATGACGGGACTTGATTTTACTGTCAACAGTAATATGTCGATTGGTTATAGGACTATACCAAATATCATGATCGCCTTTTCCATGACGAACAAAATAGCAGCCGCTGCCTGTAAGGATGTTTCTCACTTTCTTCTCATATTCTGCCATTATACGTACACCTGCTCATGTCGTTCAGATTTAAAATATATAGAAAACGGCTGTTGTTGTTCAGTATGATTTAGTTGTATCAATTCGGGCACTGCGAAGCGAACGCGTTCAATTAAAGCATCAAGTGAGCCGGATTCTAACACCAATCCAACAATATCTTTACTTGTCGCAACCCAAACGGTAGCCTCTTCGTCCCATTGTAAATCAACCGTGTACTCAAACATATCATAAGCTCCCATCCGCATCCTTTTTCATTTATTATAACCCATATCGAGTAACGCGTCAAAGCTTATAGCCGATTTAAACTACAAGCCTGAAAACGTTTAAAGCTCATTCGTCGGTGGTAGGCATTGATTGTCTTGGCATATATAAAATGTTACTTGATTATTTTTTAGTGGATATTCTTTTGTTTCTTGTTCCAGTATGATTACAGTTGCATCATGCGGGAACTTCCTCTTCACTTCCATCAAGTCTTCTTTGTTTTTTAACACACAAACAATCTCTTTCGGGTGGTAGAGAGACATTTGTAAGGCAATCATGAAAAAACCATACCCGGCTGGGTAGCTTGTCGCAGCTGTTGTCATGAAATCAAGTTGTTTTCGCGCCATGCTCTCGGCATCTGCATTTTTGGTAAGCTGTGCCAGTTTTAATAAATTATAAGACATGACCGAGTTGCCCGATGGGATGGCACCATCATACGTCTCCTTGGGTCTTAGAATTAATTGTTCGCCACCTCTGCCATATAAATAAAATCCACCATTTTCATCATCATAAAAATCAGAAACGATTTTGTTGTTTAGGTCAACCGCTCGATCCAAGTAGCGTTTATCGTAGGTTGCTTCATATAATTCAAGCTGTGCGAACACATAGAAGGCGTAATCGTCCAAAAAACCATCATTAGATCGTTTGCCATCTCTGAAGCTTGTAAAAACGGTAGTGCCATCGCATAAATGGTTTTGAATAAATGCATTTGCCTTTTCTGCGGCCGCTAAATATTGTATGTTATCTAATGTTTTGTATGCTTTGGCAAAGGCAACAATCATGAGTGAATTCCATGAAGTTAAGATCTTATCATCTTTATGCAGGTTGGTTCTGCCTTTTCTGTATTGATAGACGGCAGGCAGTAGCCGTTCAATGCGGGCATCCATCTTGTTATTTTTGATTAAATTGGGAATGTTCTTGCCTTCAAAGTTACCTTTGGTTGTTATGTCGAAGTATTGATTAAAAAACTCTCCATCCTCTGTGCCCAAGAGGTTTATGATTTCATCTGGAGTGAACACATAATACTTGCCCTCAACGCCTTCACTATCCGCATCCTGTGCACAGTAGAACCCACCCTCGGCATCTGTAAATTCTCGCAGGATAAACTCCATCGTTTTTATGGCGATTGACTTATAGATTTCATTTCTTGTCATGCGGAAAGCTGTTACATAGGCAATAACCAAAAGCGCATTGTCATACAGCATTTTTTCAAAATGAGGCGCAAGCCAATACTTATCGGTAGAGTATCTTGAAAATCCAAATCCGATATGATCAAATATGCCGCCTTTATACATTTGCAAAAGTGTCTTTTCTGCCATGTGCAAGACGTCTTGGTCGTTGGAGCGTTCATAATGAAGTAATAAAAACAAGAGATTGTGTGGCGATGGAAACTTAGGCGCAGTACCAAACCCCCCATACGATTTATCAAATGACTTTTTAAACATCTTGATCGATTGCGCCAGTAAGTTCTCGGCCGAATCACATTCATCACTGGCAGATGGATGGTTGATGGCTTTCACGATCTTGTTGCCCGATTGAATGAGCTCGGTTTTATGATTCGCCCATTTCTTTTTGATTAACAACAGTAAATCTACAATGCCCACCGAACCATGGCGTGGCTCTTTAGGAAAGTAAGTGCCGGCAAAAAACGGTTTTTGATCTGGCGTCATGAGTATCGTCAATGGCCAACCGCCACTTCCGGTTAATGCCTGACACACATTCATATAGATGCTATCGATATCGGGGCGCTCTTCCTTGTCCACTTTTATACACACAAAGTTTTTGTTCAAAACTTCCGAGACCTCGGTATCCTCAAAGCTTTCTTGTTCCATTACATGGCACCAATGACAAGTCGAACTCTGTAGCACATGCTACGAGTAGCCAATAGACAGGAAAATCGGCTTATCTTTGTGCTTTGCTTTCTCAAATGCTTCGTCACACCATGGGTACCAGTTTACAGGATTATAGGCGTGTTGGAGAAGATATGGGCTTTTCTCATTAATCAGTCTATTGGCTACTTTATCAGTAGTTGTCATATGGGCATCACCTTCCTTTCTTTTTTATAATAATTTTATTATAACCTTAAAATATAAAAGGATACTACAGAAGTAATATCCTTTTACTCGTTACGTATATACAATTAGTAATGCAACTTCACTTTCTTATCTTTATTTTGTGAATTCCGCAAATGCCTGCTCCAAATTTTCAAGGGGTATCCACCTGTCTGGTGCTGTTCCGCCTTTAGAAGCGGCGTTGTTAATAATGGTGGTTACGTCTCGATAGTCTTGCAATTCCTTAGCTTGACATTGCATAAACAGCCAGCGAACCATAGATTCACTATGCTTGTTGTGTATTTTTCTGGCTCCTATAATTTGGTTTAGTGTTATCCCCATTGAATCATTTTCCGATGTGATACTAGATACTAGATAGCCTTCTAAATCTCCTTCTTGCCACTCAACTACTCTGCTCATTCCCTTAATAGAGAGTAAAAAATCCTTGTCAATTTCGTTGTTATCTATGAAAAAACCCACTTTCAAATCAGGTAGTTGCTTACGTATTCGATTGCAAAATTGGATAAATGAATTTAAAAATTCCTTTTTATTAGGTGTATTAAACATATTTTGGGCATCAATATATATTAGAGCATGTGGATCTCCTAGTGCATTACGTAAACCATCTGGTGTATCTAGCGCATCTCTCAATACATTAAGTTGCTGTTCTTCTGGTTTCTCTTCCATATATTGAAAATAATCAACCATGCTTTTACCTTTCAATTCCTCAATGCCACGGATAGAAATTACATTATCATTAGAAGTTCTGCATTCATAAATATTAGTATTTATATAATATAGCAAGGTAGCAATCCATATATAATCTCTTGTTAGACTTACTAATGACTGCTTGACATAAGGATGCTCTTGTAAATTAAGCATAGCAGTTGCTGTCGCAAAAGGTATTATTTGTAACCTATTGTCCTTATTTCGTACAAAATGTCTTTGAAGCCTAAACCTTTGTCCTTTTAAGGCAGCTTTCAAGTTATCCATATCTTTTCTGTTTTTATATAGAATAACACCCATAAAGCTAGTTGACCTTTCCAAAAACATGCTTTTTGGTGCAAAAGGATAAGCCTCTTTTAAAGCGGGAAGTTGTACGCCTCCCTTTTTCAATTCCTGTAACTTCTTTATATTTGCCTTGACTTCGTCATCAACTAATATAAAGTCTGCCAAAGCGGCATAGTCATTTAAGGAGTCTTCAGATAGAATATAATCTGAAAGGGCAATTTCCTCACGATAAGGAATGATGATATGATTCTCCTGTTTTTGATTAAGTTGTGCAAATAATGTATTGGCTCTTTGAACCCCTTCTTCTGTGGATATTACCTTTGAAAGTGCCAACACATAATTATCTTTTTGAGCATTGTCCATAAGGGAAGTGATAAGCTGTAACCCTTCCATGTTTTCTGCGTTGGGGTACGCCATCAAAATTGATTGGTCAGCAAATCCTAATAGTGACAAAGCCCCCCAGTCATTTATGCCTGTGCGAGAATCAATTAACACAATATCCACACTTAGGCTCGTTGCCAGTTTGTCCAGTAATTTTTCTAATAATCTCTCTTGGTAGACAAATTTAGATTGCAAAAGAGATAACTTTTCGATATAGTCATTATCCATCCGCTTGGTGGCAGGCACAATAAAGATTTCATTAAATAGATCAATCTCTACCTGACAAAATATATCTGTAATCTGTATATCATCGGTCTCATTTGCGATAGTGTGAAACAGGTAGTCTAAAAGTCCCATCTTGACACCTGCTTCTTTATGGTTTACTTTATCTTTGAAAATACGATGTAATCCAGGAGCTTCTAAGTCCAAGTCAATCAATAATACCCTTTTGCCCCTTTGCCTCAATAATTGGGCAGTTTTAATCATAGCTACTGTACGTCCAACTCCACCTTTGTAAGAATAAAAACTAACTATCTTATACGTACGGGTGTCTTCTTCTTGTGAAAAATTGCTCTCTCGTACTGCATCACTCCAAAAAATTGGCTTTACAATCTGCGGCTTAGGCTGCTCAAGACCTATGAATTCGGCATATTCTACAGTATTTAAATCAATAAACCCCACCTTATAAAACAACTTCTCATTGCCTTCCAATAAGCCAACAATGGTTTGTTGTACAATAACTACCTCTAACTTCTGCTCGGTTACCATGGTAACGTTGATAACGTTGTTAAGGGTAATATTTACGTCAACCCACTGAATCTCTTCTGTTTTAGACTTTTCAGATGAGTTATTTATAAATTTTTGTGTCAAGGCATTATAGATGGCTTTCTCTAGCTCACTTCTGCTCTTTTTTATTTCATCCATACACATTCTCCTTATGTTATCAATGCTTTTCGAGTAGTACAATATTTTACAAATGCTATGTAGTGCTTTTTCCAAGCCTCAAACTCTGTGTCTGAAACGCTGCTATCCTCTTTGTACCGGTAGTCTATGTATCTTATGTCTTTTATTTTGTATATACAACTTAAATCAGTATTTACTGCCGCAGGAGCTTTATCGCTGATTTCTCGTAGTTGCTTAAACGCTTCTCGTAAATTATGCCCTGGATTAGGGTATGAGTTTCCTAGAGTGTCTTGCCAGCTATTGCCGTTGTTAGTCACGTTTGTTAGCCCATATTTTTTAACCAATAATGCTTTAAGTAAACATTCTATATATATGCCACCTAAATGAATGCTAATCGCCTTCTTTTTTTCCGTCATCATTAACAAAGCTTCTACTTTTCGAGCTTCCGCAGCTGCATTAAAATCTTCCAGTATCACGTAATCACCTCCGATTATATTCACCTGATTATATGGTATTTCCAGCAAGAATGCAATTTATACCACGCTTAAATCTAGAGCAGATTTCGTTTGTGATAATGGAAACGTGGCACCAATGGCAAGTGGAGTAGCCTATGGAGAGAAAAATGGGCTTATATTCGGCTTTTGCTTTGGCAAAGGCTTCCTCCCCCCAAGCGTACCAGTCAACAGGGTTGTAAGCATGTTGGAGCAGATAAGGGGATTTTTCGTCTATCAATCTATTGGTTACTTTTGCAGTTGTTTGCACGGGCATTACCGCCTTTTGTAGTTTAAAATCTATTCAAGGTCGTATGTGCTTAAATAGAAAAAGGATACTCAAAATAGCGGTATCATCCTATAATAAACAAAAGCCATTAGATTTTATCTGGATGTTGGTAGGACTTATAAGATAACTTCAAAAAGTTTCTTGCCGTAAGCGGTACACCACGCCGAACTTTTCTCCTTGTTCTGATTAAAATTGAACACAAGCATATAGCCCTCGTGTAAGCCTTGAATAGCCAGGTACTCCGCTAACTGCTCTCTACCTTTTTCTTGGTACTTCTCGCCATTCCATATTTTTAGTTTCCATTCACGGGGTCTAAACCCACCGCCTTTAGGCGGTATACGCTTTAAGCCTTAAATTTAAAGAACTGGGGCATACTAAAACCCGAAAGGAGAGGGAAGTATGCCAGCAGAGTACAATAAATCAAGTCACGC
>JAVBJY010000135.1:0-28236 GCA_031546735.1 Eubacteriales bacterium | reverse complement strand
GTTTGCAGACAAAGCGTTATACCGAAAAGTGTTAGACGTCCTCGGCATTACCAATTACCGCGGGGTGACAAAAGAAAACAACGATAAGGATGACATTCGCGCCATAACCAACCACGCCAAACTGAGCAACGACTACAACATAAAAATTATGCTGCGGGATAAACTAAGATTTGAAGTGCCGCCGCGCAGTTGAAGAATGAGATCGTATGTCTGGATACGACGCACTAGAGTTTTTTGAAAGAAACATTGCTAGTTTTTGCATTTAGTTGTAAAATAAAAATAAGTATTCTATATGTTATATATTCGGCACGAACCATTTTACATGTCATTCTTTCGTGCCGCCTATAGAGTAGCACCGAACTGCCCGAATCTGAATTTTATTGGAGTGTGTGCCTTGAACATCATCAGCCGATTCTTCCCGAATCGTTATGTAGACTCTGTCTACCATCTTCCGCTAGACGAATTTAAAAAAAACAACATTACAGCGTTGCTCTTTGATATCGACAACACATTGGCACCATACGATGTTGCCTGTGCGGATGAAAAACTAATTGCGCACTTCGCGGCGCTTACAAAAATGGGCTTTAAGCTGTGCGCGCTCTCAAACAACAAAGAGAAAAGAGTATCTGTGTTCTGCGCCAGTTTGTCTATCCCGTATGTCTATTCTGCGGGCAAACCGCGACTAGGCGGCATCACCGCCGCCATCAAAAAATTAGAGACACCAAACGAACACGTTGCGATGATTGGGGATCAAGTGTTTACCGATGTTTGGTGCGGAAATCGAAAGGGGCTCTTTACTGTGCTTGTGAAGCCCGTCTCTGTGAAGGACGAATGGGTCACGAAGATTAAACGCGGCATCGAGCGGCAAGTGATTGCGCGATATTTAAAAAGTGGGGTGGGGAAATGATTACCGACAGCGTAACAGGCAAGACCGCAGTGTATGGCATCATCGGTGAGCCGATTGGTCATTCGTTTTCACCGATTATTCATAACTCGATTGCAGACGAACTACTAAGCATCGATATGGTCTACGTGCCATTTCATGTGACAAAAGGCAATCTTGAAGACGCCATTAAGGGCGCCAGAAACTTAGGCATACAAGGGCTAAATGTGACGTTGCCCTATAAAAGAGAAGTCATTCCATATTTGGCAGACATCGACCCGATTGCAAGGCAGATCGGCAGTGTCAACACCCTTAAATTAACAGACAAAGGGTACGTCGGCTACAACACAGACGCCGTGGGCATCCTTATGAGCTTAAAGCGGCAAAAAGTAGATTTAAAAGATAAGAACGTACTGATACTGGGTGCGGGAGGAAGTGCGTATGCGGCGGCGATCGCGGCGGCGTCTCACTTCCCGGCCAAGATTATGATTGCAAACCGTACACAAGATAACGCCATCGAGCTGAAAGAGCATGTGGCCAAAACCTACAAAAAAGTGGCGCTTCAGGTGGTGCCGCTAGACGAAATTATGTCGATTGCGGCTTGCGATATCATTATCCAAACGACAACGGTGGGCTTTGGTGATTTGATTGGGGAGACGCCTCTTCCTGACACCAGTTTTTTCAAAAAGGCGGGGGTTTCGACTGCCTTTGATCTCATTTATTTGCCGTGGAAGACGCAGTTTTTAGATGATGCCGCCAAGTCAGGCGTTAAAAACACCATGAATGGCTTTAATATGCTCATCTACCAAGCGATTGCGTCTCAGGAAATATGGCTCGGCATTGTACATGACGATGAGGTGAAAGACCAAAAGCTCCAGACACTCAAAATGTACTACAAGTCGATGAACAATTATTGATGCCGGTCGGATGAAGACGGCATTAGCGCACGATGGATTTACCTTAATTGAGGTGCTGTTGGCCTTTGGTCTTATGGCCATTGCCCTCGTCATGGTGGCACCCATTACGTCTAACATGGAAAAGCATTATTTGCAAAAAACAGCAATCCAGTTTGCCTCACGGCTCAGAACGTTACAAGAACAGGCGTTGGCAGAAGGCACCGAGACACGTCTCCAAATCGATATGGCAAACAATCGCTACGCCATCAGCCGTAAGAATGCCAACAAAAATACATTTTACATTGCAGATTGTTCGTTTGTGCCGTCAACCGAAACCTTTTTTCTTCAAAACAACATACAATTTGATGGGGCGGGCACCCGCTATTCGGATATTTCTTATACGCCTAACGGTACGGTCAACCGCGGCAACACGATTACATTTAAGAGCAACAAGTACAAGTTGACCATGACCATTTATGTGGGCTCGGGCAACATCAACATACAAAAACCTGAACCATTATGAAGCAGAACAATCGAGGGAGGCAACTGTGATGTCAGTAAAATATAAAAACTACATGGAAGATTGTGTCGAGTCGATATTTGAGACTGTGTACAGTGACTTAGACATGTGCAAATGTGAAAATTGCAAAATGGATACCATTGCACTGGCGTTGAACATGTTAAAACCAAAGTACGTCGTGACAAAAGAAGAACTCATGTACGAGAAGCTAGACTTGCTTCAATTGCAAATGGAAGTAGACGTTGTGACGGCGCTTACAAACGCCAGCGAGGTCGTAAAACAGCACCCACGCCATTGACATACGGCCTTGGAAGTCGTTGCTTTTTCATGGGGTCCTCACAAATTTCAAAATAAAAAGGAGTGCGCGAATTATGAATGAACACGAGCTTACCGAAATAAAAAACTACATGGAAATATGTGTAGAGCACGCCATGCCCACCATCATGGAAGCGATGGGTACTTGTACCTGTGACTTGTGCAAGCTGGATATTATGGCGATTTCGCTCAATTCACTGCCGCCGAAGTATATCGTCACAAACAAAGGCATGATGTATTCAAAACTCCAAAAATTCGAAGTGCAATTTAATGCAGATGTTGTGTCTGCGATTACAAAAGCCTGTGAGATCGTTCGGAAGCATCCCCGCCATGAAGAATAACCAAAATATTGTGTTGATCGGGTTTATGGGCACTGGCAAAACAACACTTGGCGAGCGGTTGGCGACGCAGCTTCGGTACGATTTTGTAGACATGGACGCGGTCATTGAGCAACAGGCGTCGACAACCATCGCCGATATGTTTTCAGCACACGGTGAGGCTTATTTTCGGCTACGAGAGCGAAACTGCTGTAAGCTTGTGTCACTGTATACCCAAACCGTCATTGCCACCGGTGGTGGCATCGTCAAGGACGAAAGCAACATACATACACTTAAAAATAGCGGTCTGCTCATCTATCTAAAATCATCCGAAGAAAAGATATTGGCGAATCTTGCGACGGATACCTCGCGCCCTCTGCTTCAAACAGCAGATAAACAGGCGCATGTGCGGCAGTTGCTTTCCGAACGGTCATGTCTGTATGAAGCATACAGCGACGCAGTGTTGGAGGTTTCGGCGCTCACCATAGACGAGGCAACGGCGCGACTCTACACAATCGCCAATACGATGAGAACGACCACACGAAAGGGCACAAGATGAAAAAAATTTGTATTATACATGGGCCAAACTTAAATTTTACAGGCATCAGAGAGACGTCTGTTTATGGCAGTCAAACCCTTGACGATATCAACGAGATGATTCGAAACAGTGTGGATCAGTCGGTGGTGGACGTTTCCTTCTTTCAGTCCAACATTGAAGGGGAAATCATCAACCAACTCCAAGCACTGCACCACCAGCAGGTAGACGGCATCGTCATTAACCCGGGTGCGTTTACCCACTACAGTTACGCCATCCGTGATGCCCTTGCCAGTATCAGCATCCCGTCGGTGGAAGTACATATGTCGAACATATACAAGCGTGAAAGTTTCAGGCATACATCGGTAACTGCGCCCTCTTGCCTTGGCCAAATCAGCGGGTTTGGGGCGTATGGATATGTGCTTGGCGTCTTGGCGGTTTTGCATGGTTCGGCATAAGGTTATATTCCACATATGTTTTTTCTTGAAAAATTTCGGATTTTATTTTATACTCTATCCAGCGTATGTCGTGAACATGAATTTCTTACGCAGTATGCGCTTGCCAGTTTGATAAAAATGAAAGCGATAGAGTGCAATACAAGAGTCGACATGGCTCTTCACATTTCTAAGGAGGATTTTTTAAATGATTTCAGCAGGAGAATTTCGAAACGGTATCACCATCGAGTATGAAGGGGATATCTTTGTTATCCTTGAGTTTCAACATGTAAAACCCGGCAAAGGCGCTGCCTTTGTACGCACAAAGATTAGAAACCTGATTTCAGGCGGCGTAATTGAAAAAACATTCAGACCAAACGAAAAAATGCCTCGTGCGCATATCGAACACAAAAATATGCAATACTTGTATTCAGATGGCGAGTTGTACCACTTCATGGACAACGAAACGTTTGAGCAGGTGGCCGTTAACGCAAGCGATATCGGTGAATCTCTCAAATTTGTAAAAGAAAACGATATGATTAAAATTTTAGAGCACAACGGAAAGATCTTCGGCATCGAGCCGCCAACTTTCGTAGAGCTAGAGATCATCGAAACCGAGCCAGGCTTCAAGGGCGACACGGCGCAAGGTGCTACAAAACCGGCCACAGTGGAGACAAATGCCACAGTGTACGTTCCACTTTTTGTAAACCAAGGCGACAAAATCAAAATTGACACAAGAACCGGAGAATATTTAGGCAGAGCATAGCGCGAACGTGGGTGAGAGGAAGGCGAGAAAGATGCAGCGATTGTATGAAAACATTTGCTACTTGCGTAAAATGTTTACAGAGTTTCATTATGAGGAGACGACAAAGGAAGGCAGAATGTTTGGTTTTATCATCGACACACTCGAAGAGATGACCGATGCGATTAATTACCTTTCGGAGGAGCACCCGCTTTTCGAGCATCTCGAATCGACCTATACTTGCCCGAATTGCGCCAAGTCAATCGAAATTGAACCAGACGTCATGGAGCAGGATCGAACCATCGTGTGCCCGTTGTGCCACGAAACGGTGACCATCTTGACCAGGATTGAATTTTAAACGTTGGATAAAGGAGGCTGTTGTAAAACTAGAATTTTCTGGTTTTGCAATAGCCTTTTGTGTTGCGGTTGGTACGAGGTTGGTGTTTGCGGAAGTGCCTAAGTTCTCAATCATAAAAAAGCTCTATGATCAGCAAATAATATGATATAATATGGATAACGAAATTCATCAAACAGATGGGGGGAATATTCAATGCATCGATATTGCAAAAAATTACTGATTTGTGCTGCACTTGTGACCGTCAGTATGACATATCATACAACGGGTGTGTACGGTGAAAGTTGGGCAGATACAAGCATACAAGACTTGGTGAAAAAAGAGGTGTTCGATAAAACACCACAAGACATCACCCGTGCGGCGACGAGAGAAGAGTTTTGCGTCATGCTCTCGAAAGCGTTTTATGATGGGCAAGGCAAGCCAGTCGCACTACCATTTGAAGACCAAGCGGCGATTGCGCCGCAGAACATACAATTTTTATCACCGTTATACAAGGCGGGTGTTTTGTTGGGCTCTACAGCCAAAGGCAAAACATACATGCGCCCCAAAGAACCACTAACACGACAAGAAGCCGTTACCTTTATCGGCAGAATCATAAATGAACAATCCACTGATGGGGTTACGTTCATAGACGATGCCCACATTGCGCCGTATGCCTATCCCTATATCAGTCGGTTTGTGCAAGCCGGGGTCGTGAGAGGCTACCCCGACGGAAGCTTTCAACCCGAACGAACCATTAGTATGGCGGAAGCGGCTGAACTGATCCATTGGGCGATGCTATATCAACAAACCAATCAGGTACAACTCAAAACATATTTTGGCACAGGGCAGAAGGGCGCGGAAGACGGGGCAACCTCCGTGGCCAGCATGAGCATCCCCGAAGGGCTGTGCATCGATTCAAGCGGCAACCTCACGGTGTTTGATACCTTTAATGCCACCATTCGAAAAATTTCTGGCGCTACCATGCAGACAGTGGCGGGCAGTGCCGCCTATATGGATGCCCATGGGTTCGCCCAAGGCTACGCCGTGGATGGTGATGTGGATAAAGCGTTGTTAAACCGCCCGACAAGCGGTCGATACAACTCGAAGGGCGCGTTGGTGTTTGCAGACAGCGAAAACAATAGCATTCGGGTTTATGCCAATAAAAGCGTCTACACCCTTTGCGGCGGTACCGCAGGGTACGCCGACGGAGACGGCAAAGTAGCGCGATTCAATTTCCCCTATGCACTGGATATAGACAGCAACGACAACATATACGTGGCAGACACAATGAACCATGTTATACGAAAAATTGACAAAGATGGAAAGACGACGACCATTGCGGGGGTGGCGGGCACCGCAGGCTATGCAGATGGCGATGCGGCTAGCGCCTTGTTTCACGAGCCGATGGGCATTGCCGTTGCGCCAAACGGTGTTCTGTACGTGTCAGATACAGGCAACAGCGTCATACGAAAAATCGAGAACGGTCATGTCACAACGCTTGCAGGCAAAACGCCAGAGCTGACGGCTGATGAAGACTACGCCGCAGGCGGATATCAAGACGGCATGAGCCAATCGGCATTGTTCTTGTTTCCGAAGGGCATCACCCTTGCCGATGATGTGGTGGTGGTGGCAGACAGTGGTAATCATTGTGTACGTGCCATTCTTCCAGAGGGCGAAGTCATGACACTGGCAGGGCATGCGGAGGTAGGCGACCAGGACGGTCCGGCAAGAACAGCCCAAATGAACAAACCGACAGATGTGTGTTATCGAGACGGCCATTTATACGTGACCGATTCACTTAACAACAAGGTAAAGGTACTGGATTTTAACCCATCAGTCTATTGAGGAAAGAAAAGGGGAATCGTGAATGAAAAAGATCACCAGCTTTATTGTCAGTTTCATACTGGCGTTCACATGGGCTGTGCCGGCTTTTTCGGCTACAGAACTGGTTTCGAGAAGTGTATCCGTGATGAAGGTAGAGGGCGATGACATCACCTTTACAAAAGGCACGGATAAGTCATTTAAAGCGAAAGAGGGAACGAAGCTATCAGACGGCTATACCATGGCGACCGGCAAGGGTTGCTACGCCTATTTAAAACTAGAAGACAGTTCGGTTATCAAACTGAACGTTTCCACCAAAGTCGACATCAGCAAAACGAAAGGCAAAGAACTGAAGCTGACGGTTTTATCCGGCGACATTTCTGTTAACGCCGCCAAGCAAAAGGACGGCGAAAAAATTAACATCAAGGCAGGCAACACAATCATGGGTATCAGGGGGACCATTTTTTCTGTTTCCTATGCAGGCGGCAAAGTAGAAGTGAATTTGTTTGAAGGACGCTTGGCAATCGATATGCCCAGTGGTGCCACTAGTTTGGAGCAAGGAAACAGCATCGTGGTGACCAATAGCCCCCAGATAGACGGCAATGCAGAGGCAAAGGTGCAACCGATCAACCTTGACACACTCAATAGCTTCTCGCTACAAACGGTGCTAGACAACAAAGCCGTTCTTCTGGAAAAGGGCATGATTCAGCCAGAGCAGATTACAAAAATTGAAACGTCCATCGTTCAAAAACAAGAGCAAGAGCGAAAGGCAATCATAGAACCACCGGCCATCGCCGATTTGGTTGTCCATCCGGATGGCACGTCAAATCAAGCGCCAATCAACAATATCAATACAGGTAGCCATTCAAGCGGGGGTAGTAGCAGCACAACGCCAACACCGACACTAACACCGATACCAACAGAGATACCAACACAGGTGCCAACACCAATCGCAACACCCATACCAACGATGACACCAACAGAAGTGCCAACTCTCACGCCAACAACCGTGCCGACACCAGATCCAACGGCAGGGCCAGTAGTGCCAGAGACGCCAGCACCAACCTCTCCAGTGGAGCCAATTGAAACAGACGCACCCGTGCCAACCATAGAACCAACAGCAATACCACCACCAACACCAGTGCCAACGGCAACACCCAGCCCGACGCCGACGGCAACACCAAGCCCAACGCCGACGGCAACACCAAGCCCGACACCAACACCCCATATTGTAACCACAATCACAGTTAACGGTGCCGACACGATTTCACGCGGAAGCCGCGCCACCTATTCAGCTACCGTTAAAGACCAAGATGGTGTTGAAATGCCAGGCCAGACGATTGTATGGTCAATCGACCCTGTAAACAACAAGCCAATCCAAGGCATCACCATAGACAGCACAGGGGTGGTCATCGCCCAAAGCACGGCAGCTCCGGGCATAACCGAATTCACCGTACGCGCAGAAGTAAACGGCGTATCCGGCGTATTGGTAACGAAGTTTGCAGAAGGCGGCATCGGCAACCCGATTGCGGTGGAGGATGTGCAAGGATTAAAAATGGTGGGATATAACGCCGGTGCGGGTGGCTATTACAAGCTAACCAAAGACATCGTCATTACGTCATTGGCTGATTTTCCGATTATCGGAAGCGAGTCGAATCCATTTGTGGGCGTGTTTGATGGCAATGGAAAAACCATCACCCTCATGACCGATTTAGATTTTTCATCAAAAAATAATCCATCCCTGCACCCAGACAATGTCGGTCTGTTCGGCGTTGTCGCCGGGGGTACGATAAAAGATTTGACACTAGCAGGCGACAAAAAGATCATGGGCGACTACAATGTCGGCAGTATTGCGGGCACAATCAAGAGCGGCAGTGTCATTTCAAACTGCACGAGCACATGGTCTGTAGAAGATACAACCTTGATCACAATGCTAGGCGGCATCGGGGGCATCGTAGGCTATGCAGATGCCGATACGAGTATAAACAATTGCGTAATGAAAAATGCAACGGTTCGTGGCTCCACAAACGTCGGAGGCATCGTCGGAAAAGCGAAGGATGCGCATATTATGGCGTGTGCAAGCGGCGGCGAGCTTTATGCAGGGGCCTATATGGGCGGCATCGTAGGCAATATGTCAGGCAGCGATGTGTCCAACTGTAGCAGTAGCAGTCGTCTCGTGTTGAACGGCCTATGGACAACATCTGGCGTGGGCGGCATTGTAGGCTATCTGCATGACAACACGACACTCGATTCGCGTATTTCTACATGCTATTTTGTGGGTAGCATGTCACCAGGCACGACGAATGTGCTTTCACAAGCGGGCGGCATCGTAGGCGTCGCACAAGGCAGTGCCGATGCAAGCCGAAACACGAAGATCACCGCCTGTATGGTTTTAAGTGACAAAATAGGGCTAGACACCACAACAGGACTAGACACCACGGTGCGGTTTATTTTAGGTGACGATATATCCGCCCATGGTGACGAAGTGGATATCACGGCCTGTTATGTATGGAACGGCGCAAAAATTGGCACAAAAATACCCACGACAGTGGGGGATGTATACAAGCACCAAGGCACAGCAGTCGACGCCAAAAGCCTAACGAGTCGGTCGTTTTGGGAACAAAATCAATACCAATTTGGCGGCGCAGAGGCAAACCAAATGGAATGGAACAACGGCTTTATGCCACGCGTATCGAGCGGTGATCAAACGGCATGGCCGTTATATTTACAGTAAAGTAAAAGGGTGTTGCAAAACTGGAATTTTCAGTTTTGCAACACCCTTTTACTTTTTATAAAACCAAAGGCAAGCTGGTAGACTTTCGCACAATCAACTCGGTGTTTAAAATAATTTGCTTGTTTCCCACGTGGGTTTTTAATTTTCTCCAGGGCAAACGCAAACGGTCTCGTTGGGGCTGTTAGTTTCAATTTGCGATATTATCCACTTAGGGCGCCATGAGACAATTGGAAAAAGCGGACGAATCGTCGATGTATTTTCTGTGACGGGTTCTTACATGCAAGACTGGTTGTTATACGTCACCGAATACGAGTCCACGCCTATCTCCACCAAAGACTACGCCAACATTGGGCGTAAGGCGTGAGTACTTTGAAAAAAGAGCAAGCCTGTTGGGTTTCATACCAAAAATAGAGACGATGTATGGGTGTTGCCGCCGCTACATACAAAAAGCAACCGTCTATCTCTCTGCAGAGAAGGGCGGTTGCTTTTTGTATGTCATTTTTTTATCTCGTTCTTAAGCCCCATAATAGCCTCTTCACTCAGGTCGGTAATTTCAGCGATCTCTCTCACGGGAACATCTCTCTTTATCAAGCGCAAGGCTATTTTTAAGGTTGTTTCTATTGTAGCTTTTTCAGCGCCTTTTCCCTCCGCTTTTTTCCGGATTTTTAGTTCGACTTCGGGGTTGAAAATCGCCATATCCTGATATGCTAAACTCATATTAAATTCCTCCCATATTCTACAACTGTAAAGTTAAAAACACCAAGTTGTTTAGCGTATGTATCTTAATGGGTAGTTTTCATAGAAGCAAAGACACTCCTTCTGGTTTTTTCCGTGCGCAACAACTTCACCACCGATGATTTCACCATATTGTCCTTCTTTGCAGTTAATCATAAAAATCCAAAGACCATCATACTGCTCGTTAATCTCGTCCATTGTTTGATACATCGTAGTCTGCTCCTTTCTCCCAAATAATGACCTCTGTTTTTGGCTCTACGCCAGAATTGGTGCTTGCCACCTATAGATCATTTTTGTTGCTGCGTCATAATTTTGGTGTCCTCCACCTATATTTTCTTCTCCACGATACATTGCAGCACCTCGCTTAACTTTAGTATACATTAAACTAAATGATTTTAAAGAATACAAATTATGTAGCACATGAACCGTCTAAAGACACGAGACTTCGTCTATACGCACCGCCTGATCTGCTGTATACTATATCCATTACCATAGCCCAATCTATACATACACAGGGGGAATCATATGAAAACAATATTCGCGCAAAAAAAATGGGTCGGCTATCTGTGCATCATGCTTGTGGTGCTTGCGCTATTTGGCACCAAGCTATTATACAGCGTAGACGTCAAGCTACAAGATCGGCTGTTCAAAGATCAGGGCTTAAAAGAACCCGCGATTGCCGTCATCGGCATCGATCAAAAGTCATTGTCGAAGTTAGGGCCTTTCCAATATTGGACGAGGCAGACGATGGCGGATGCGATTCGCATTTTAAACCGCGACCCGGAAAACAAACCGGCGGTGATCGGGCTAGACGTCGTGTATACGGGCGCGAGCAATGACAAGGCGGCAGACGATGCCCTTGCAAAGGCGGCAGCAGAGGGCGGCAACGTCGTAGCCGCCGCCATGGCGACTTACGGCGACACGCTAGCTGGTGGCAGCGGCAACAATCTCTTCGCAAAAAAGGCGGTGATCGAATACGAAACGCCGTATGAGGCACTAGAGAAGTCGTGCCATGTGGGATTTGTGAACACGACGCTAGACAAAGACGGCGTCGTTCGGTACGCCTATCCAAGTCTGACGTTTCAAGGTCAAACCATGGACAGCTTTAGTCGTGTGATCCTAGAGCAGTATCTACAAAAGAAGTCGCTCCCGATACCGGTGGACAAAGACAACCGCTTTTATATCAGCTACACCTGTGAACCCGACGAATACTATGGGGGCGATGGTGCGGGAAATTCGTTTTCAGATATTTTTGATCCGGATTTTGACCCTGCGTTGTTTGCAGATTCGATTGTACTCATTGGCCCGTTTGCGAGCGGCTTGATGGATTCGTATTTTACACCCATGAACCCGCAGACGCCCATGAACGGTGTCGAAATACATGCCAACATCATTCAAATGATTTTGGAGGAAAACTATAAATCCGCTGTGCCCGATTGGGTGCAGGCTTTGATTTTGCTGTTGGTGTTGGCGCTGTGCATCGGGTTGTTTCATGTGCTTGATATACGGGTGTCTCTCGGCATACTGGTTTTGTTTGTAGCGGCAGACTTATTTCTCACAAGACTTCTGTTTCAACATGGCTATATCTTGTCTATCCTTTACACGCTATTGGCGGTCGTCCTCTTATATGTGTACGAGGTGGCATACGGATACATAACAGAGCGCATGGAGAAACAAAAAATCAAAGATACCTTTAAAAAATATGTCGATCCAAAACTGGTAGACAAACTGATCATAAGCGGCGAAGCCAACAGCAATGCGGTGGGCACCAAGCGACACATTGCGGTGCTGTTTGTAGACGTCAGAGGGTTTACGCCCATGGCCGAAGCGCTAAAAGACCAGCCCGAAACGGTGGTCAAAATATTAAATGACTATTTGGAGCTTACCTCTTCGGCGGTGTTCGACAATGGGGGAAGTGTTGACAAATTTATCGGTGACGCAACGATGGCGCTGTTTAACGGCTTTGTGCCATTGGACGATTATGTGTTTAAGGCGGTAAAGGCGGCATGGGATATCGTGCAGGGCTCTACAGCTGTCAACGCCTCCATCCTTGAAAAATATGGCGTAAATGTCGGGTTTGGCGTGGGGGTAAACTGCGGCGAGGCAATCGTCGGCAACCTAGGTCCCTCGTTTCGAAAAGACTACACGGCGATTGGCGACACCGTCAACACGTCGGCGCGGCTAGAGAGCAACGCGAAGGCGGCGCAAGTTTTAATTAGCAAAGAGGTGCGCGATCAATTAGACGGCAGAATTAACACCATCTCCTTGGGCGAAATCACCATGAAGGGAAAAGAACCCATGGAAATTTTTGAGCTAACCGGCATCATAAATCTTTAACATTTCCAACATTTGGTGTATAATGAGTTCGATTTGTTATAAAAAATATTGATAAAGTGGAGTGGGTGAAGATGAAGCTTACCGTATATGGAAGTAAAGGTTCAAGCGGGTTTTCTAGTAAAACAAACCGTGCATATGGCGGCAACACCTCTTGTTACCGCGTGGATACAGGCGGGCATACGATCCTCTTAGACTGCGGCACAGGGTTGCTACAATTTGCAGAAGAGATGCGCGGGCAAAAGGAACTTACCTTTGACATCTTGCTGAGTCATTTGCACGCAGACCATATCGCCGGGGTGCCTGTGTTTGAGCCGTTTATGAAGCCCGAACACCACATCCGCATTTTCACACAATCAAGAGCGGATCGCCCCTTGTCCTCACAGATTTTTGGCTTATACAAGCCGCCGTACTGGCCGGTTGACTTGGAGGCACTGGCGCGGGTGCAAACAGTCGCGATAGATGGGCACACGCCGTTCTTCTTGCACGACGACGTTAAGGTGATTCCCTTTCAGGCCAATCATCCAGACCGCACCACATCGTTTCGCATTGAAGCCGATAAGACCGTTGTCTACTTGCTTGATTTTGAAATTAACGAAAGTACCTTGCAAGAAGAGTTGGTTGCATTTGCAAAAGACGCAGATGTCATCATCTTTGATAGCTGTTACCTGCCGGATCATTACCCGGCGAAAAAAAATTGGGGTCACTCTACCTTCGAGTTTGGCCTACAGCTTGCAGAAGCGGCGCATTGCAAGTTGCTTCTTTTGGCGCACTTTAGTTATGAGTATCCAGACGAGGTGTTGGATACGATCGAACGCAGACTTAAACAACAACCGGTAAATTGTAGAATAGCTTTTGATGGAATGGAGTATGAATTTTGAGCGAGAAGCAGATCGACTACACAGATAAGATATTGGATATTATTTTTGCGATTAATAGTGAGAGTGACTATTATAGCCTACTGAATGTTATTTTGGCGAAAATGAGGGACATCACCCATTGTGACGCCGGAACGCTCTACGTTTTGGAAGACAGCCAGCTGCATTTTAAAATCATGCAAAATGACAGCTTGGGCATCTACAAGCGGACAGACGACGAGGTAAACTTGCCGCCAATCGAACTTAACGAGCAAAACATTCAAAACGTAAGTGCATACAGTGCGCTGAAGAATGAGTTTATCAACATTGCCGACGTGTACGAAAATACAGAATACAATTTTCAAGGGCCGAAGGACTATGACAAATTGACAGGGTATCGCACCTGCTCGATGTTGGTGTTTCCTCTTGCCAATTTAGAAAACGAGGTGGTGGGCGTGTTACAGCTTATCAATTCGTTTGACGTACAAACCAAGGCGGTCATCCCATTTGACACCGAGATGCACACCATCTTAAAATCGATTTCAAGCATTGCGGCGGTCGTTTTGACAAACATTAAATACACGGTCGAGATCAAAGAACAGTTTTACTCGTTTGTCAAAATTATGTCGGCGGCCATTGACGAGAGAACGCCATACAATGCCAACCATACAAAAATGGTGGCAAAATATGCCGATCTGTTCACCGACTTTTTAAATTCGAAGTTTAACCCGGGTGACGCTTTTTACTTTGGCAAAAACCGCAAAGAGCAATTGATTATGGCGGCGTTTCTACACGACATCGGCAAGAGTGTGACGCCAATTCACGTCATGAACAAACCGACCCGCTTGGGCGATAAACTAGACGTTGTTTGCTTTCGGTTTGACATAAAAAAACTGCAACTGGAAGTGGATTGTCACAATGGTGTCATCACAAGAGAAAAGTGCGACGGGATGGTGGACGAACTCGAAGAGGCCTACCGTTTTATTGTCCGTGCCAATTCTTCTCCGTTTTTGTGTGATGAAGAGCTAGAGGTCGTCAATGCGATCGGCAGGTATACCTATGTCGACAGAGAAGGCGACACCGTGCCGCTATTAGACAAGGATGATCTGGAGTCGCTAAACGTACAGAAGGGCACCTTAACCGAAAAAGAATTTAAAATCATGAAAAATCACGTGGTCGTGACGGGAAAATTGTTGAGCAACATTTCCTTTAACCGGTACTACAAAAACGTGCCCGAATGGGCAGAAAAGCACCACGAATACCTAGACGGTACAGGGTATCCAAACGGCTATGACGCAGACTATCTTCCGATAGAGGTATGCATTTTAACGATGCTTGATATTTTTGATGCGCTGGTGGCAAGAGATAGACCCTATAAAAATGCAATGCCGCCTCAGAATGCACTGAAAATACTGGCACAAATGGCCGATGAAGGAAAATTACATAAAAAGCTTGTCGAATTGTTTACAGAAAGTGGCATCGGCGTATAGAAACAGGGCGTGCAGGGCACTGCACGTGTATACAAGAGAGTGGGGGGGATGTACGAATGTCGACAGAGTATTTAAAAAGCAACTCAAAGTTAAAACGATTTTGTAGAGATGACGTGCTTATACGCGATGGCGCGCAAGACACCGAGATGTACTTTATCATACAAGGTAGCGTGGGTGTGTATAAAAACTATGGAGAGCCCAACCAAGTGCAGGTGGCGGGGCTAAAGGCAGGCGATTTTTTTGGCGAAATGAACGCATTTTTAAACAAGCATCGAACGGCGACCATTGTGGCACACTCCGAAGTGCTTGCGCTAGAGCTGACGCAAAACAACGCGTTTTTATTTTTTCAAGAAGAGCCCGAATTGATTTTTAAGTTTATCCGAACGCTTTGCGGTCGGTTGGATCATGTAAACAATTTATATCTGGAGACCTGTGCCAAGCTAGAAGCAGGCGCACCGACACAACAGGAAGCATCACCGACACAAAGCACACCACCGGTGCCAAAAGCATCCCTACAAAAACCAATACCAGAAAACGCCCTGTTTCCCAAAGGGCATAAGCGCTACACGTTACCAGAAGCAGAGATAAACCCAAGGATGATCAGCCGCACAAGCTATGCATGCCCTTTATGCGACCACGAATTCAAGGCGGTGGCACTGCGTACGACCAATATGAAGTTAGTGTCAACCGACAACGATTTGCGTAAGCATTATGACGGCATAGAGCCGTTGCACTACATGACGCTGACGTGTCCGCGATGCTGGTTTAGCGCCATTCGGTCAAATTTTGAAAAGACATTAAAAGGCAATGTAAACACGCAGAACATGATGAAGGCGAAGTTGAGAAACTATCAGCAAGAGCTAGGGCTTGACTTTCAAGCCGATATCACAGCGGATGGTATTTTTACCAGTTTGTATCTGGCCACCATCTGTGTGCCCATGACAGGCAGAGATTGGCTCTTATCGGCGGCGCGGCTGTGGCTAAACATCAGTTGGATGTACACAGACTGCGAAGACAAAGAAATGGAGACGTTTGCCACGGGCATGGCGTTAGAAGCCTATCAAAAGGCGTATCAGGAAGTAGAGATGGATGAAAAAACGTTGCAGTCTATGAGCATCATTCTGGGCGAGTTGCACTATAAGACAGGCAACGTATCCGATGCCAGAAAGTTTTTGAACAGTGCAAGGCTAAACAAACAAGGCACGCCGGTGATGAGTCGGTTTGCTGAAAATAGATTGATCGACCTAAAACAAAGTTAAATGGGGATGGCATAGAGGTTTTTGCAAAGGATGTAAACAACGCGACAAGACAACAGATGCCCCCGCTGGCGGGGAGGCATATCCGTTTGTGGTAGCAGAGGGCGAGGTAGCAAAAGCAATTGCCACGTCAACCTATGTAGGCGTGGCACCAGTAGACGCGGCCGACAGACAACAACATGCCGCTGCGAACCATGCAAAAAACACATCAAAGTCACCAGCCACAAGTGATACATCGGTGCCAATCGATGTGCTTGTCGCGATGATGGGCGCATCTCTTGGGGGCATGATCGTTCTTGTGAGGCGCCGGAAGTTGAAAGCGAAACAAAAGATGTAACGATACGATAATACAAAACAAAAAGAAGCGATTCGGTCAACAGCCGAATCGCTTCTTTTTGTTCACTGCAGCAGAGCCGCGAGGTCTTCACACTTTGGATTTTAGGTTACCAAAATATGATTAATAATGGTTGACCTTCACGATTTTTTCGTCTAAACTTATAAGTAGGTAAGAATAAGGAGATGAGCCAATGGACAATGTAAACGATAAACCATATCGGATATTGTTACCAAAAATAGATGTGATTTTTAAACTTCTTTTTGGTGACAGCCGAAATATTGAAATATTAACAGGCTTTTTGCAATCCGTTTTGAATATTGAGGAAGATGAATACGAATCAATCAGCGTCGTTGACCCTATATTGAAAAAAGAAAGTTTAGAGGATAAGTACGGAATCGTAGATGTAAGGCTGATAACCAAATCGGGTATGATCGTGCACATTGAAATCCAAGTTGTAGATTTAGAAGAAATGCCAGAGCGGATCGTATATTATAATTCTAAAATGCTGGTAAACCAACTGAAGGCTGGCGATTCGTATAGCAAAATACAAAAGACAATTAGCATCGTTATCGTAGATTTTAACATGATAAAGAATAGCACAAACTATAAACACAAGTTTCGGTTGGTAGACGAGATAACAGGTATTCAGCTCACGGATGTAGTTGAAATTCATACCCTAGAATTAACAAAGATACCAACTGCTTCAGACAACACACATGTATACGATTGGTTGCGTTTTTTAAAGGCAGAAGAGGAGGAAGAATTTATGATGGTAGCAGAAAAAGACCCCATAATCCACAAAGCGTATGCCGAACTTAAAAGATTGAGCCTCGACGAAGAAAACCAGCTTATTTATGAAGCGAGACAAAAAGCAATAGCAGATGAAGAGTCACGGCTTAGATCAGCGGAAAAAAGAGCTGAAAAAAGAGGCGAGGAAAGAGGCCAAAAAATGGGCGAACGAGAAGCCATAAATAAAATAGCACAGATGGGCATTATACAAAATGTAGATTTATCTATTTTATCTTCCCTGACAGGTATGTCAGTGGAAGAATTAGAAAAAATGAAAGCCAAACCATAAGAATGAGGCGATACGCAAGTGGATCGGAGGAACAACATCCCGGAGAAAACGAAAACGTCATTCTGGCGCGATTACGCCGCCTTATGCCTGTTGGCTGTCATTTTTTGTGATCAATAGCGTCATATTATGCAAACAACTGTGGGCGGCGCATTACTAGGCGAAGAGTATGGCGGCAGTTTGGCAATTGTGTATGACCATCACACGTTTGTATCCGAAGTAAAAAAGCGTTCACTCTACGACATTGGACGCTAATCCGAATATGGGAAACAACTCTTAACGCTCTCTACTTGCGAATATTCTGCCAAAGACGGTCGTCTGGTCGTGGTGGCGCAGTACAAAAACAAAGGCAGATAAAAAGTTCGCCATGGCGAACTTTTTATCTGCCTTTGTTTTTGTATGTTCCGTCCCAGCCCGTTACTTCTTTAATGTGTTAATTCTGATGCTGTCTGCGCTAAGGCCTGTTTTGCGTTTGATAATGTCTTCGATCTGTGCCACTTCTGCATCTGATAATACTTCTTTACTTACCACGACGTCAACGGTGGAGCCGTCGATGCGCACATAGGCTTCGCTAATGCCCTTTGATTTGATGAGCGCCTCTGATGCGGATTCTTTCTCGATGCGATCTTGAATTTTCAACATTTCATCTGCACATTGTGCTTTTGATGCTTGCTCTAAGTTCGGGTTGTTAATCATGCCAACCAAGATTTCTTTTTGTTTTGCCATTGCTTGCTCGCGGTCTAGTTTTGCTTGTATAAAATAAGGTGAATCAGTAGATGAGTTTACAAATACAGCCGCGCCTAAATCTTCTTTTGTGTTGGTTGCTGCACTTGCATCGTCGGTTGCATTTTTGTCATCGGCTGCAACCTTCTCATCCGTTGCGGCATTTGCATCGGTCGCGACCTTTGCATCTGTTGCAGTCGTTCCATCTGCTACTTTTGCCGTATCATTTGTTGCCACGTCGATTTGCGGATTTTCTGCCGAGGTGTCATTTTCTGGCACAACGCCCACGGTGCCGTCTACTTCGTTCATCACCGCGTTTACTTCTGTTAAGCCTGTGTTTGGTACAAGCGCACTTGCGTCGCCATCTGCATCCGTCATCACCACTTCGCTCGGTTTTGCGGGCTTTGTATCTATGTAGTTTAAATAGCCTGCTGCCGCGATCATCACCACCAACGCAGTAATAATCACCTGATTTCTTTTCACAATAAACATAATTTGATTTCCCCCTTACTTCATTTTTAGGACTTCTATTTTATTTGCTTCTACTCCAAACAATGCCTGGGCTGATTTTATGAGCGCATCTTTTATGATGATATTATCACCCCCCTGTGCAACAATTACGATTCCTTCTATCTTAGGCTTTAGCTCCTTAAGCACTAGAGGACTGTTATTGGTGATGACTGTTTTGTCCTCCCTTTTAAGATTGTTGACTTCTCGTTTTCCGCCGTCACTGTCTTCTTCTTTTGTCGCAGATTGATCCACTAGGCTGTCTGACGCTAAAACAATCTCCCTTCCATATGACAGCGTAATCATGACCTTCACATTGCCCACACCATCTACCTTGTTGATCACTTGCTCTAATTTGTTTTCGAGTCTTTCTTCATATCCATCGTACGCGTTTGGCAAAGAAGGTGTTGCTGTCATTGTTTTTGTAGGCGGGTCATGGGTGGCGGCCGTCTTCGTTTTCAAAACGGTGTTGCTTAGAATGATCAACAAAATGCCAACCAAAAATGCCATGATTAGCTTGGATTGCGATTGTTGATCCTTTTTGTTAAACAATTCTCGAAAGCTCTTCATCTGGCGTACACGCTCCTTTTCTTCTTTTCAACGCATGAAAAGTTTATCCTTTGGTTTGTTCTAGCCATATCCCGTGACCTTCTATACGATCTTTATATATATATGATCAACGGACAAATTATAGAAGTCCGAAATTTTATTTTTTATAATGTTGACGCGTTCGTCTGAATCATCATTCTGGGGTGCGGTTTTGTCGGGGTTCACTTGTACCGGTTTTATGTGAATTAGCTTCTCCCGCTTCTTTTGTTTGGTGGGTGTCATTTCGATATAGATGCGTTGTATCGTGCCAAAATCGTCATCTCCCTCGGAAACGTCTATGCCAAGCATAGAAATCGTTCCGTATTCGGCTAAAAAACTTTCCATTTGGTTGCGCAGTTCGCTCTTATAGGTGGTGAGGATTGCTTTTTTTTGCTCGTCGTTATAAAAGGTCTTCTCGTTGGCAATCGTCTTTTGGCTGAGCATGACGCTGTTGTTCAAGATGTTAAAGTCGGAGAAACTGCCCGCGTGTTTGATCACATTGCCGATGGGGCTTAGCACCAAAAAGATTAAAATAAGACCCATGACAAGGCTGATATACTGCTTGTAGCTTTTGTCTGGCATGATGACTTCTACGTAGGTCATAAACACCATGAAAATGGCTATCCCTTTTATATATGTGCTGATGGCTTGTATCATTCCGAAACCTCCCACTTTACAAAAAGATGCTACCGTATGGCGGTGGTCATCATAATCATAATCGAAAAAATAAACATAAAAATAACCGTACCAAGGCTGCCGAGCAGTAACGTTGCAAAAGAGCCGATGGTGTCGATGCATTCTGTAATGCGGTCGTCACAGATCGGCTGGATCACCGCCGCCGTAAACTTGTACACAAACACCATGACGACAAGCTTCATAAACGGAACAAAGCAAGCGACCAAAATGACAATGACAGCGGCCACAAGAAACCCACTCTTGACCGCTTGCGCCCAGTACATCACCGTGTCCACCGCCCCTGTCATCACTTGCCCCACAACCGGCACCAAGTTGACAGCGACTTTGGCCGTTTTGTTTACCGCGCTATTGAGGGCGACGGTGCTGATGCTTTGGAGAGAGAGCGTTGCCACAAAAAAAAGCGCACTTGCCTTTAAGCTCCACCCAACGATACCCTTCACAAGATCTGAAAACTTGGTCAAGATATCACGTTCGGTGAGGTAGTTAATAATTTCTAACACCGCGCCCATCACCAACATGGGCAAAAAAAGATTTTTGATCAGGGACGATATAAATTCGACAGAGAAAAAGACAAGGGGGTGAAAAACGTATGCCGAGGTTACGTTGCCAGACATGGCGATCAGCCCAATCATGACAGGCAACGCGCCATGCATGATCTCCACCAAAAAATCGGTTGTCGTCTGCACAATGTCTACCCCTAATATAAACGACTGAAACAAAATCATAATAATAACGATATAGCTCACATAAAAACCCAATTCGCCAATGGCCGTTTGCTTGAAAGAGGCAGACAGATTTTTTAATATGGCGCTCAAGATACAAATGACAATCAAGTTCCGCATGAGTGACGTATGGGACAGCAACTCGTCAAAAAATTGCTGACAAATCATACGCCAAATGTCTGGAAATGAAAAATCGAGTTCGCCTTTTGTCGCTTTTTTTAGCAGATCCAAAAAATCAATATGGTTGGTGTCGGAAGAACCTTGTAGCACCGTGTCTAGCTGCTCGGTGTCTAGGTTCGTCAGTTGTGCGTCAAGCCCTTGGGTGTCGTCTGCGCCGCAGGCGATCACCGCCCCCCACAACACAAACACAATCGTAAAAAAAATACATTTTATCATCTGTATGCGCCCCCTCATAGCGAGAAACGATTGCTCTATCATACAGTGTATGGACGGTTGTCCAAACTTATGACATATAAAAAGTTCGCACTGCGAACTTTTGGTGTTTGGGATTGAGTTTTATCCATTTAATGCTATAATTGAAGCAAGCAACTTTGATCCATACAAAAAGAGAGGAGAAATTGAATTGTTAAAAAGCATACCAAAGCGGTTACTTCTTTTGCTTTTCCCCATGCTCCTGTTGGTCGCTTGCGGTCATTTGAAAAATGACACCCCGCCGTCCGCGGTCAGTTCGGAAACCATATTCACAAATGACAATTTCGTAGGGGATTGGAACAGAACAGACACAGTCCAAGCACTAGCCGGCACCATCGCCATTAACAATCAAACGTCGAATGCCTTTGACTTTACGTTCAGCGGTGTTTACGGGGCGAACTCCGGCACAATTAGCGGAACCGCTGTTTTTGTGGAAAACAACAAAGCCATTTTTGAACACACGTCTGCAACGGATAAAACGCAAACGGCAAAAGTGGAGTTTTCCCTTGTAAAAGACACGCTTTCTGTAAAGGTCATGGAGGGGGATAATTCTGCTCTAGAATTTGGGCACAATGTGTTTATTGATGGGGTATACACAAAATCTGCACCAACATACACAAACGCTGACGTGGTTGATGAAGTTCTGCCAACCGAAAAAGCGAAACAAGAACTGCGTGATCTTCTTGGGGATAAAGTGTACGATAACGTGCTGATGGTGATGAAGAGCGGCAATCGATTTGATGAGGATACCCTCACGTACAGCGGATTTATAGACGGCGCCGGTATGGGGGTCGATTTGCTTTTGAGGGATGACAAAATTTACTGCCTCACCTATGGCTTGACCGAGGGCGAGTTGAACTATACGCTATTCACCAACGACAAAGAATACAAAGACAAACTGCCGCCGTTTCTACATATTGAAAGAACGGACTATAAGCTGGAATTTGTGTATAAGCCGTAGGCACTGCCTTTTCTACTATGTGGCAATGACTACCGATTAGGCGACAAACCCACATCGGGAATGATGTGGAAGATGAGAAAAATAATAGTTTGGGAGGAGGAGCACAATTGAAAGAGGATATCAAATCATCACTTCTCATGGGTACAATATTCGCAGCGTTTATGAGTGTATTTTATATATTCAACGGTGGAATTGTAACAGGAATTATTACGGGCATTTTGAGTGGGATCGTATACGCCTTGATATTCAGCTTATTCGTGAAAATGTTGCGAAAAAATCTGTCTAAAAGAATCGTCTCCATTCGAAATGAACTGAAAGCCAAGCATGCGATTGCTTACGACGACGTAGCCAACTACAGAGTGGGAAGAAAAGTGGTTGGTGGCTGGCTCTTCTTAACGGACACAGACTTGCTTTTTAAGATGCACAATCCTAAAATGCAAAAGTATGAATGTACAATCCCTTTAGCAAGCATTGAAGAAGTCACGAGTTATAAAAATTGCGGCAGATTTTTTAGAGGACTGTCAATAAAAACGAAAAATGGCACAACAGAGAGATTTGTTGTGCGTGAGTTAACAATATGGATTGGAAAAATCGATGATGCCATTTATGTCAATTGAGAATATTTATGCCAAAAACGTCAAAAGACACTTCCAGTTTTGGAGTGTCTTTTGTTATGCGGAACGTGTTATTTAACAACCTTCAACGCCAAATCTTTCGTTATGGTTTTCAGCAGCGAAGTATCGGTTTTAAGTTCAACCACTTGCTCATTCAAATCTTTTAGCGCGTCTAGTTTTTCGTTTAACAACTTATGACCGTCTACGAGCAATCCAATATTTCTGTTTGTTTCTGTTTCAAGGATTACTTCAAGCTTTGTAGTTTTGTCTTTCAGTTTACTAACATCAGCTTTGATTTCGTTTTGCCCTTGTTCTAGGGAATTAAGATCAGCTTGGATTTTGCTTTGTCCTTGTTCTAGGGAATTAATATCAGCTTTGATTTCAATTTGCCCTTGTTCTAGAGAATTAAGTTTTGCTAGTATTTGTTTTAAAATTTCAGCTTCCATATGTACACACTCCCTGTGTCAATATTTTTGGGGATCATCGGAACGCCCCAGAAGGTAATCAGTCGATATCCCGAAGTAATCGGCGAGTTTGGTGATAAGCGACTTACTAGGCATTATACCACGCCATGTCTCGCTCCGTAAAGCGTGCCTGTCAAAAAATATATGAATCGGCGTGCCCATCATTACGGCACCGCACATACAAAACAAAATATTTTTAGTAGGTTGAGGCAGTGACGATCTATGCAGACACAGCGAAACTTGCCGAACCACTATGTAAGTAAGGATTTAAGTAAAAACAGCCGCTCAGAACAAACTGAGCGGCTGTTTAAAATTAAGCATATGGGTATACTTCTGATAACCCCGCGCCAATACGTGGCAACGGATATGTACAGACTTCCCAAAATGCCGTCTCCTCTATTTTGACACCTAGCATTTGCTAGGTGGGTGTCCGCAGAAAAGCTTCTGTCTTCCTCTGCCCAAAGGGAATTAGCTTGAGGCCTGGCATAGGCTTTGAAATTCTATAGGACTCCCTCAATGAATCTGTAGGTTCAAAATAAAAGATAAACGAACATTCTCGGAAGAAAGATCACGTACAGTGAATGGGTGGTATATTTCGTTTGATGCAAGCAACATTATATATTATATAGTCTATGTTGACAATAGTTTTTTGCTAAACAAATTATGGAATTTTTTTTTAACGCTTTTATGGCGAAAGATTTTGCTATCAAAAATTGCCATTTGAAATGGTTTGACGTATAATAAGAAATTAAAATGCCAGGGAGGTGCAACAACAGTATGAGTACAACAGACAATATACGTTGGCTGTCTAATTTATCTAAGATTCAACTAAACGACGAAGAACTAATCGAGATGGAACAAGATATGTCGTCCATTATGGTGTTAATGGATTCGCTTGGAAACGTGTCGCTCCCGACGGACGAGGCGGTGGGCGAGCCGTTGGGGCTATGTGCGTTAAGAGACGACACCATCTGTGAAAGTATAGATACTGCGCTTTTGATCTCACAATGCAAAACCAAGTACGACAATTGCTTTTCGATACCAAAGATAATGGAATAGGAGAAATGGCGTATGGACATTGGAACATTACGAACGATGCTCGATCGGCACGAGCTGTCTGCTGTTGAAGTTACAAAGCAATACATGGCAGACATTCAAACGGTGGATAAAAAAATAAATGCTTATCTCTTCGTGAACGAGGAGCAGGCACTTGGGGCGGCAGAAAACGCCCAAAAGAAAATTGATTGTGGGGAATCGAAGCCACTGACGGGCATTCCCATCGCCCTAAAAGACAACCTGTGTACGACAGATATGCCCACCACATGCGCGTCCAAAATGCTAGAAGGTTACCTGTCGCCGTTTGACGCGACCGTTGTACAGCGCATGCGGGCGCAAGACGCGGTCTTTTTGGGTAAAGTGAACATGGACGAATTTGCCATGGGTGCCACGACGGCCACGTCTGCCTATGGAAAAACACATAACCCCTACAATGAGGCGTGTGTGCCCGGCGGCTCCTCTGGCGGCAGTGCGGCAGCAGTGGCGGCCGACCTATGTATGGCCGCGCTAGGCTCAGACACCGGTGGATCGATCCGCCAACCGGCTTCTTTTTGTGGCGTGACAGGGCATAGACCTACCTATGGCATGGTTTCTCGCTATGGCTGTGTGTCGTTTGCCTCTTCTCTCGATCAAATCGGACCCATTGCCCAGTCGGCAAAAGATTGCGCGCTTGTGCTTGAGGCAATTGCTGGGCAAGATGCACATGACCAAACCTCGCGACCGGGCAAACCGCTTGCCTGCCAATTTGGGCAAAGTTTAAAAGGCAAAAAATTGGGGCTAATCGCCGAACTCATGGGCGACGAAGTGGACGAACAAATCAGAGCCAAAATTGAGCAAGCCGCCGACTGGTACAGGCGGGCGGGTGCTACGGTAGAAATGGTCAGTTTGCCCATGCTAAAACACGCGGTGCCTGCCTATTATCTCATTTCGTCGGCAGAAGCATCTACCAATTTATCTCGGTTCGACGGGGTTTGCTACGGCCACCGAACCGAAAGCGCCGACAGCTTTGAACAATTGGTTTCCAAAAGCCGCGCCGAAGGGTTTGGGTGGGAGGTCAAACGCCGCATTATGCTTGGCAGTTATGCCCTCTGCTCGGGATACTACGACGCCTATTACAACAAAGCCGTTCATTTAAAAAATGTACTGCGCGCACAATATGACGAAACATTTCGACAAGGGCAATATGATGCACTGTTGTCTCCGGTTAGCCCGACGGTTGCCTTTCCTTTTGATCAGGCACCCAGTGATCCGGCGCAGATGTACTTGGCTGATATTTGTACGGTGAGCGCCGCGCTGGCGGGGTTGCCGTCGTTGTCGACGCCATGTGGCTATACAGAAGACGGCATGCCCATCGGCTTGATGATTACGGGCAATTGGTGGGAAGACGGACGCATCTTGTCTCTTGCCGACGCCTATGAACACGAATTTGAACGCCGCAAACCGGAGGGAACACGATGAACTATACATCCGTCATTGGCTTGGAAATCCACGCCGAACTTAAAACAAAGACAAAAATTTTCTGCGGCTGTGCCAACGATTTTGGTAGCGAAAAGAACAGCCGTTGTTGTCCGGTTTGTACCGGGTTTCCGGGGGCACTGCCTGTGCTGAACCGCCACGTCATCGAGCTTGCCATCGCGGCGGGTCTCGTGTTTGGCTGTGACATTACACGCTTAACCAAATGGGACAGAAAAAACTACTTTTACCCTGACTTGCCGAAGGCCTATCAAATTTCGCAACTCTACGCCCCGCTTTGTGTAGGCGGCGGCATGGACATCGGCGGGCGGTTTATCCGTTTAAACCGAATCCATGTAGAAGAAGACGCAGGAAAGTTGATCCACGAGCGCGATTGTACGTATATTGATTATAACCGCGCTTGTGTGCCGCTCATCGAAATCGTCACAGAGCCAGACATACACACCGCAGACGAGGCCGTTGCATTTGTCGAACGGGTACGCCAAGCGCTTGTCTATGCTGGCGTTTGCGACGGTAAAATGGAGCAAGGCAGTTTGCGTGTCGATGCAAACATTTCGATTATGCCAGAAGGCGCATCAGAATTGGGTACGCGCACAGAGATCAAAAACCTAAACAGCTTCAAATTCATCAAGAAAGCAATTGACTTTGAAATTAAGCGACAAGAAGAAATTGTCAACAAGGGCGGCAAGGTTGTGCAAGAGACGAGACGGTACGACGAGACAAGCGGCGAAACGTTCTCCATGCGCTCGAAGGAAGACGCCCACGACTACCGCTATTTTCCAGACCCCGATATCCTGCCGCTTTTTATAGAACAAAAAGAGATTGACAGCATCCGAGAGCAGTTATCAGAGCCACCTTACGCAAGATGGAACCGCTATACAAAAGAGGTAGGGTTAAGCGAGCGGGATGCAGACACGATTTTGGCCAACAAGTTTGTGGCCGATTTTTATGACGAGCTTGTCTGCCTTGGGGCAGAACCGAAAAACGCCGCCAATCTGGTAAAAGGGGAACTGTTGTACTGCATCAAGCAGGCCGAGACAAAAGTCGAGGTGATGCCAATTGCGGCCTCCGAGTTCATCAAGATTATCGAGTTGCAAAAAAACGGAAAAATCAGTCTGGAAGGATTGAAGGTTGCGGTTTATCATATGTTTCATGAGCAAAAAAATGCCGACGAAGTGGTGAAGGAACATAACCTCGTCGTAACGGAAGATCGGGCACATATCGAGAGTGTAATCGCCCAAGTGCTTGCCGACAACGAAGCCGCGGTTATGCAATACAAAGAAGGCAACGAAAAGGTGCTGTCCTACTTTTTAGGCCAATGCAACAAGGTGCTAAAAGGGCAGGCACTGCCGAAGACCATTCAAGAGGCACTTAAAAAGGCACTTGGTGAGTGAGATATGCAAGACACAACAAAAGCGGGTCAACATTGACGCGCTTTTGTTGTGTCTTGACACATGTTATTTTTTTGGAATCTTCGGTCAAAAAAGTAGACTTTCCGCATAAGATGCTGTATAGTTGTATGCAGGAGAACATGTTATGTTTGCAAGTGAGAAACAATATACGCCACACATGGCGTATAAACAAACTTATTCTAATAGGGGGCCTGGTTTTATGTTATCAAAAATGAAAATTAAGACACGATTGCTTTCGGTATTTGGTTTTTTCATCGTTATGCTGATTCTGATGAGCGTGCTGTCGGTCATATGCTTTTCGCAGATCGAAAAGAAGAGCAGGGGCAATTATGACTACACGACGATTCCGCTATCGTACACGGCAGACATGATTAACTATTTTAACAACATGCGCGTGTCCATCCGAAATGTTGCCATACAAAGCACATTGGATGGTAAGAAAGATGCGATACAATCCATCATCGACTTGGATAAAAAGATGGAGGATACGGTAGCAGCCTATCACCAAGTGTTGGTCGACAACGGTTTTAAAGGGCAAGAAGAAGACGCAGTGTTGACCAAAATGACACAAGATTTAACTACATATATGGGGTATGTGGATCAGTGCCAGACAGCGGCACTGGCAAACAACAGCCCGGGCGTGTTAAAAGCCATGGCAGATGCGACCCAGGTTACATCGGATATTTTGGGTGCGCTTGATCAGTTAGACAAGACAAACACGGACCAAGCCAAACAATCGGCAGAAGACATCACCGCTATGGTTACGTCGATTATGTGGGCGCTTGCCATCCTCGCGCTTTTCACGATTGCGCTCTGTATCTTTGCCGCCCTTGCCACAACAAATTCTATCGTGAAGCCTATCCAACAATTGGTAATAGGGTCTGAAAAACTTGCGGCAGGTAATTTAGACGTGAGTTTGGCATCGAATGCCAGAGATGAAATTGGGCAGTTGTCGGTTGCATTTGGGAAA
>JAVBJY010000073.1:0-25029 GCA_031546735.1 Eubacteriales bacterium | reverse complement strand
ACAAGCAGAAAAATTAGAAGAATTAAACTTCAAACGGTTTGAAAAATATGCAGTAATCGCAGAAAAAGAAGCAGAGTGCGAACAATATATGGTAGAGGATGCCGACATCGTGCTCGTTGCCTACGGCGCAACCTCTCGTATATGCAAAAATGCAATTACAGCCGCGAGAGAAAAAGGTATTAAGGTAGGTTTGATTCGCCCCATCACCTTGTGGCCATTTCCTAAAAAAGAATTGATGAAAGCGACAGAAACGGCGAAAACGTTTATATCAGTCGAAATGAGCATGGGGCAGATGATTGATGACGTTCGTCTTGCCATTGAGTGCAAGCGCCCTGTTCACTTGTGCAACCGCACTGGCGGCGTTGTGCCGACACCAGAAGAAATTCTCGAAAAAATCGAACGTGTGGCGAAGGAGGAACTAAGATGAGTACAACCGTATTTTCAAAACCAAAAGCAATGTCACCGGATGTATTCCATTATTGCCCCGGCTGTACCCATGGCATCATCCACCGTTTGATTGCAGAGACAATGGACGAACTCGACATCACCGGCCGAACGGTGGGCATCGCGCCTGTTGGCTGTGCCGTTATGGCGTACGATTATTTTGAATGTGACATGATACAAGCGCCACACGGACGTGCACCCGCGATTGCAACCGGCGTAAAGCGTGCGAAACCAGACAATATTGTGTTTACCTATCAAGGAGACGGCGATTTGGCCGCAATCGGCACAGCGGAGACGATTCATGCTGCCACCCGTAGAGAAAACATCACCATCATTTTTGTAAACAACGCCATTTATGGCATGACAGGCGGACAGATGGCACCCACCACCCTTCCCAACCAGATCACCCAAACGACGCCTTATGGCCGTGACGTCGCATCGGCTGGCTATCCGGTTCGTGTATGTGAGATGCTTGCGACACTTGAAGGCACCTATTACGCCGAACGCGTATCGGTCGACAATGTGAAAAACGTACGAAATGCGAAGAAAGCAGTAAAAAAAGCATTTGAAAATCAAGTGAACGGAAAAGGATTTTCTATTGTAGAGATCTTATCCACTTGCCCAACGAACTGGGGTCTTTCACCGACAAAATCGATTACATGGTTGCAAGAAAATATGACGCCATACTACCCGCTCGGCGTTTACAAAGACAACGGGCAAAGCAAGGAGGACACGAAATGAGCCAAAAAGCCATAGACAAAACACAAAGCATACTGGTTGCCGGATTCGGCGGGCAAGGTATTTTATTCACTGGAAAGTTTTTGGTTTATACGGGTCTTATCGGTGACAAGCAAGTAAGTTGGTTGCCTTCTTATGGGCCAGAAATGCGCGGGGGCACCGCCAACTGTAGTGTCATTATTAGCGAACAACCAATCGGCTCGCCGATTGTCACTTGCCCGAATATATTAATCGTGATGAACCTCCCTTCCCTCGACAAGTACGAGGCAGATTGTGCGGTGGGTGCTAAAATTATTATTGATAGTTCTTTGATTGCACGAAAAGTGACACGCACTGATGTAGAAGGGTTTTATATTCCCGCGACACGTCTGGCAGACGAAAGCGGGTTAAAAGGGCTTGCCAACATGATTATCGTGGGCAAAGCAATCCGTGAAACTGGTGTGTGTACCTACGACGAAATAGAAGCGGCCATGAAGAAGACCGTGCCTGCACATAAAAAAGATTTGTTTGATTCGAATATGAAAGCCGTTGATTTGGGCTATCACTACCAATAGGAGGCAATGGACAATGACCGAACAACTTCACGAAATTGGAACGAGGCTGATGACGCTACGTGAAATTATGGAGTTCTCGACGGCTCAAATGGCTGAAAAGATGAAAATGTCAGAAGTCGATTACGTGGCATATGAAAAAGGTGAAAAAGATTTTTCGTTCAGCTTCTTATACAATGCCGCCAATATTTTAGGCGTAGATGTGCTCGACCTATTAAGCGGCGAATCGCCAAAGCTCTCTACTTGTACGGTGGTTAAAAAAGGTGAAGGCTATGACATTGTGCGCCGCAAAGCATACGATTATAAGCACCTTGCATTTACCTTTCGCAACAAAAAGGCAGAGCCTTTTATGGTGACAGTCGAACCCAAGCCCGACGAAACGCCAGCCTTACATGCCCATGACGGGCAAGAGTTTAACTATATGGTGTCTGGCACCATGCAATTTTATATCGGCGAGGAAATCTATACGCTCAATCCCGGCGACAGCGCTTACTTTGATTCGGGTGTACCTCACGCCATGAAAGTGGTCGGCGATACGCCTGCAAAGTTTTTGGCCGTTGTCATGAAATCATAAACGGAATGGAGAGGAATTCATTTGGCAATTTACGAGAAATTTACCAATATGGGCAGAGACGATTACAAATCTCTTGCCGATGCACGTGAAAATTATCACGTTACATACGACGAACGATTTAATTTTGCCTATGATGTGTTGGATGTTTTGGGTGAAACAAAGCCGGATAAACTTGCCATGCTATGGGTCGGTGTAGACGGCGAAGAAAAGAGAATTTCCTTTTCGGATATGATGCGTTGTTCCAATAAAGCCGCCAATTTTTTTAAATCTGTCGGCATACGCAAAGGCGATTTTGTGATGCTTGTGCTCAAGCGAAGCGATTTGTTTTGGTATGCCATGATGGGTCTTCATAAAATCGGCGCAGTCGCTGTACAGGCGACGCATCTGCTTACGGCGAAAGATTACAGCTACCGTTGCAATGCGGCTGGCATCAAAATGGTGGTCATTACCGGCGACGGTAATAGCACCGAATGTTTTGATGAAGGTATGTCTGAATACAAAACCGTCGAGTTGAAAGCGGTTACAAAGCACAAGTCTTGTGGTGGCGATTGGCTTAATTTTGAAGCGGGTCTTGATGCGGCGTCTGACATCTTTACGCGCCCTGTGGGCGATGAAGACACCTGTGCCACCGATATGATGATTATGTCATTCTCGTCTGGCACCACAGGCTACCCCAAAATGGTCTCTCATGATTTTACATACCCACTCGGTCACATCATGACGGGTGTGTTTTGGCACAGAGTCGTAGACGGCGGGCTACACTTCACCATATCCGACACGGGCTGGCTCAAATCCCTTTGGGGCAAAATGTATGGCCAGTGGTTTGGTGAGAGTGCCATTTTCACCTATGACTTTGATAAATTTAATGCTGCTGATATTTTGTCTAAGCTTGACCAATATAAAATCACAACATTTTGTGTGCCGCCTACCATGTATCGCATGATGTTGGCAGAGGATGTTTCGACCTACGATTTATCGGCACTTGTTCATTGCTGTACTGCGGGCGAAGCACTTAGTCCCGACATCTTTAACAAATGGAAAGAACATACAGGGCTCTCCATCTATGAAGGGTTTGGGCAATCCGAGACAACCATATGTTGCGGCGTGCTGCATCCGTTTTCAGTTTCAAAACCGGGTGCTATGGGTCTGCCAGTCCCCGGTTATGATATGGTCGTTATAGACGACGACGGCAACGAAGTGCCAAACGGTGTGACAGGCGAAATTTGCATCCGTGCCACCATAGACAATCGATGCCTCGGCCTTTTCCAAGGGTATTATAAAAATGACGAGGGTAATGCAACCGCATGGCGCAATGGGTTTTACCACACAGGCGACACCGCCTACCGTGATGAGCAAGGGTATCTATGGTACGTAGGACGAAACGATGATATCATCAAATCCTCTGGTTATCGCATTGGACCGTTTGAAGTCGAGAGCGTTCTGTTAGAGCATGCGGCTGTTTTGGAGGTTGCGGTAACGGGTGTACCCGATCCGATTCGCGGGTACAACGTAAAAGCGACCATTGTGCTTGCCAAAGGATACGAACCTTCTGCGGCGCTGATAACAGCACTCCAAACGTACGTCAAGCAACATACGGCACCCTATAAGTATCCTCGCGTTATTGAATTTGTACCAGAGCTTCCAAAAACGATTAGCGGTAAAATCCGTCGGGTTGAAATCCGAAATAAAGATGCGTAAAATATCGTAGCACATCAGAAAGAACCAGCGAACAGAGAAGAGATCAATTCCCTGTTTGCTGGTTCTTTCTTATGTGAGTGCCTTTATAAAGTTTGGGGGCAAGCTCTTATCTCCTTACGCACTTGGTTCGTCCGATTCGATATATTCTTGCAAATCGTCTGGCACCGCGAGGGTAACACCCGTCGTCGCCTTCACCTCTGATGTGATGTCATATTGAAACGGAACCGTTTTGCCGTCGAACTGAATGTTGGCGACAAAGGCAACAACCGTCTTTTTCAAATTGCCCTTCTTGTCAAGGTCAACGGTCAGGTCAATGTTGTTGACTTTCATATCCTCTCGTTCGACGCCGTAGCTTTCCATGATCGCCGCGTACTGCCTCTCCATCGCCTTGTTTGTTATATCGGGAGAAATGCCAAAATGCAATGTTTTTCCCATTTCTGTTTTTGTAACCGATGATTCTGTTATGTATGGTTTGGTGATATCGAAGAAATTGAGATACAATTTTTCCTTTGCCGCGTCTTCCGTGATCGCACTTTTTGTCTTTTGGTCTGCATAGTCAACATAGAGAGAGCCATCGGCATAATACATCTGCATATTTCTCTTTTGATCTAAAAAATCCATCGACATGTCCATCGACAACTGGTCTTTTCCCTCTTTGTCTCTTATCTTCTTAACCATTGCATCAGTGACCGTGGATATGTCTTGGTCTTCGACTTTCATCGTTAGCAACATCTTCATGGACACTTCGGCTTGTTTCAAGCCATCATATTTGCCGAGTGCCTTCGTATACAATCCATATGCATCTCTGCCTGTACAGCCTGTCAAACTGATGACACCGACACATACAAGCAACCATAACAATCGCCTTGTTTTCATCCAAACCTCCGCCTACTTCGTTTTGTCCTTCGCCATTTGTTTCATCTCTCTTGCGGCCTCAATGGTTGCCTCCGTGATTTTTGCGCCACCGATTAACCGCGCAAGTTCCATGACCTGTTTTTCTTCATCAAGTGTATAAAGGAACGTCCGCGTACTCGACTGGTCTGATTTCTTTTCGATTAAAAGATGGTTGTCTGCCATCGCGGCAATTTGGGGTAGATGGGTGATACAAAGAATTTGGCGGTTGTTTGCGATAAAGGCAAGCTTCTCGGCCACCTGCTGTGCCGTTCGTCCACTAACCCCTGTGTCAATCTCATCGAAGATAAACGTCTCAATGTTATCGACGCTGGAAAGCACGGTTTTAAGCGCCAGCATGACCCGGCTCATCTCGCCTCCGGACGCAATCTTCGCCAGCTGTTTTATTTCTTGCCCCACATTGGCCGAAATCATAAACTCTACTTTGTCTAACCCATTGGCTGTAAATTCGTCACGGGTTTCCAACTCTATCTTAAATTGTGCTTTTGTCATGCCCAAGTCTCTCAAAACGGATTCGATTTGCGACTGGATCGTCAGGGCATTTTTACGGCGCTCTGCCGTCATTTTCTCGCACAACGCATTGATTTCTTTTTCTAAGTTGCTTTTCACTTTGTTTAGTGCCAACAACGCTTCTTCACTGTTTTCGATAACACCCAACTGGCTCGTGATGCTTTCACAATAGGCGATAATTTCGTTTACCGTATTGCCATATTTTCGCTTTAAATTGTAGATCAAGTCTAAACGAAGTTCGATTTCGTTTAATTCGGACGGGTCATGTTCAATCTGGTTGTTATAGTGCCTTAAATCTGCCACTACATCGTCTAGCTGTAACGAAACAGATTCGAGCATCTCGTACATTCTTTGCTGTGAGACATCTAACTGCGCAATGTCTCGCACGTTATCAAGCGCCTTTGCAATATGATCGGCCGCAGATTTTCCATCGCCTCGATAGAGAAACTCTAATGCTTCTTCTGACGCCGCCATCAATTTCCCCGAACTGCCCAATACTTTTTTTCGTTCTAACAGAAAGTCTTCTTCGTTTTTTTGCAATGCCGCCATTTCAATTTCGTTTTTCTGGAACTGGTACAAATCGATTTTGGCCGCGCGACCTTTTTCATCACCGGTCAAGTCATGAATACTCTTTACCGCTTCGCGGTATTTTTTTAACTGTTTTGCCAAATTTTCTTTGTACTCGGTCAAGCTGTCGCCGCAGAACCGATCTAGCAATTGGATATGCTTGAGTGGGTTTAAGATCGACTGGTGCTCGTGTTGCCCATGCACATCGATTAGAAGCGCCGAAACGTCTTTTAAAACGCCGATTGTAACCGTTCTTCCGTTGATTCTGCATGTTGTCTTTCCGGCTTGGTTTACGGTTCTTGAGATAATGAGCGTATTTTCTTCGTCTAACTCGATTCCGATGCTTTCAAGCTCGGAAATGACTGACCGATTGTCTTCCTCGATGGAAACAATGGCTTCGACAAGGGCGTTTTCGGCACCACTTCGAATAAAGTCTTTGCCGGGCCGTTCGCCCAATACAAAATTAATAGAATCAATGATGATGGATTTGCCGGCACCTGTCTCACCAGAAATAATGTTTAGCCCTTTATGAAAATCGACTTCAACCTGCTCAATCAACGCGACATTGTTCACTAACAAATGACAAAGCAAATCGTTCACCCCTCTTCTTGTCTTTCAATCGTTTCTTCTCTCTTTATATGTTACAGCAATTCTTTTAGATTTTCGATAATTTTGATCGCTTGTTCTTCGCTCTTCACGACGGCAAAGATGGTGTCATCGCCTGCGATTGTGCCCATTAGCCTGTCGCCCATCATGGCATCAATCGCCGCCGCCACGCCCATCGCAAGCCCGGTGAGTGTTTTGATGACCAATATATTTTGTGCATAATCAATCGTCTTAACGCCATCACGAAAAAATCTTACTAATTTTTCGCCTGAGTCACTGGCACTGATTTGCAACACAACGTACTTTTGTTTACCGCTTGACATGGCGATTTTGGTGAGATTTAACTCGCGTATGTCTCGCGAAATTGTCGCTTGGGTCACCTTAAAACCGGCTTCTTTTAACTTTTCGGCCAGTTCGTCTTGTGTCTCCACTTCGTTGTCATTTAAAATTTCTAAAATTTTAGAGTGTCTTCTTGTTTTCATCTCACCCATCACTTCCTAATCCCTACTAATTTTAATCTTAATATATCATAAAATCCCAGCCCATTTGTCTTGATGATTCTTGTGTAGCGGTCAGATTTTTTGATGATGATGGTGTCGCCTTTTGTGACATTCAAGTTCTCTTGCCCATCGAAGGATACGACGACCTCTACGTGCTCTTCCTCAATGGTCAGTTTAATGATATCGTCGCCGGATACGACAGATGGACGGCTATAAAGCGTATGCGGACAAATCGGCGTCAACGCAATAAGCTCGATATCGGGCTTTAATATAGGGCCGCCTGCCGACAAATTGTACGCGGTCGAACCAGTCGGTGTCGACACGATAAAACCGTCTGATTTATATGTATCTATATAATCGTCGTTCACGTGTACCTTCGTTTCGATCAGTCGGGCGGAGGTGCCTTTCGACACACACACTTCATTTAGAACCGTTGCTTGTTTTTCTGTATTTGACGATGCAAAATGAACGGTAGCGGTTAGCATCATTCGATTTTCGATTTTGTAGTCGTTACGCAACACTTTGTTGAGAGCTTCAATCGCATCGGTCTTTTCTACGTCGGTCAAATAGCCAAGCCGCCCTAAATTGATACCCATAATGGGCGTCTCATACAGGGCGGCATCTTTTGCAATGCCGAGAATCGTCCCGTCACCGCCTAACACCACCAAAAAGTCTGCCAGTGCGCACATTTCTGCTTCACTTGCACAACACGTAATATTGTGCATCATCCCTGTCGGGATGGGTGCTGGTTGCGTCTCTATCAGTTCGAAAAATTTCTTAGGCAAAATCGCTGTACAACCGTTTTGCACCGACCACGCGATCATCGTCTTTGCATATGTCAAATCAGCATCTTTATCTATGTTTGGTAAAAATCCGATTTTCTTCAAAAATAAAACTCCCCTATTTCCTATTTATAGAGCAAAGGCATGTTCAATCGCCGTCTGCATCTGTTCTGCTATGTTCTGCTTTCCCTGTTGGTTTATCACCATGTGTATTTTATATTCGATATTGCCGGTTGTGCCTTTAATGGGCGAAGGGCACAGGTCTATGACGCCTAGCCCCAGTTGGTTGCAATAAGAGACAACCTCTTGCAACACCTTTCGGTGGACGCCTCGTTCTTTTACGACGCCCTTCTTGCCGATGTTTTGTTTACCCGCCTCAAACTGCGGCTTGACAAGTGCCACAATGACAGTGTCGTCTTGTAAAAATGGCTTCACCGAAGCCAAAATTTTAGTCAGCGACACAAACGAGACGTCAACGGCACAAAATTCACACGGTGGAATGGCACCCGTCGGCAGTTGCACGATGTTGGTGTTTTCCATAGAAACAACCTTCTCGTTTTCACGGAGGGCTTGTACCAGTTGATTCGTGCCTACATCGATGGCAAACACTTGCCCTGCGCCATGCTGTAGCATACAGTCGGTAAACCCGCCTGTCGATGCCCCAATATCAAGACACACTTTGTCTTGAACCGAAATTGAAAACTGTTGTAGCGCTTTTTCCAGTTTAAGACCGCCACGGCTTACATAGCGTGGCATACAATTTTCTTCCATTGTCACAATGTCTGTGTCCGCTAGCAGGAAGCTTGGTTTTTCGATTTTGGTACCGTTCACGAAAACCTTACCGCTTTTGACCAATTCTTTTGCATACTCTCTGGACAGATGATGTGTTTCTTTTAAAAATACGTCTATGCGTATGCCTTGTTTTTCACTCATATCTTCTTCCTTGTTTTCTCATATAGTTCGATAATGGCGTGGCAAATGGTGTCTTCATCCAAGCCGTATTGCTCAAAAAGCTGTTGCTTCGAACCTTGGACGACAAAGGTATCGCGAAAAGCGAAGCTGTGTATTATTTTATCCGAAACAAACTGCTCTGCAAAACGTTCTCTCAGGCAACTGCCGTATCCACCGGCGCAAACATTGTCTTCAATTGTGAAGATATGGGAATGGTCTTTGAATAGGTCCAGAAGTGCTTCGTCAATCGGTTTTACAAAACGTGCGTTTACAAGGGTCGGGTTGTAGCCTTCGATGACCAATCGGTCATACACGTTTTGTGCAATGGAAAACATCGTGCCCACAGAAACAATGGCAATGGTGTTGCCTAAGTTTCGTATTTCGCTTTTTGGGTACACGATTTTCCTTGTCGATTCGTCTGTGGACGCCACTTCGCCTCGTGGATACCGGATGGCGATGGGGCCGTTGTGCACATGAATGGCGTAGTCAAGCATCTCTTGCAATTCCTGTTTATCTTTTGGCGCAAGTATGGTCATGTTTGGAATGTGTGACAAAAACGAAAGATCGAAGATACCCTGATGGGTCTCGCCGTCTTCGCCTACAATACCGGCGCGGTCTATGGCAAACACGACGTGCAAATTCTGCAAGCATACATCGTGTACGATTTGATCATAGCTTCTTTGTAAAAAAGTGGAATACACAGCAAAAACCGGAATGTATCCTTGGATGGCTAGCCCGGCGGCAAATGTCACGGCGTGACTTTCGGCGATGCCTACGTCAAACATTCGCTCTGGATAAAGCTCTGCAAAATTTTTAAGCCCCGTGCCTTCTAGCATGGCCGCCGATATCGCCACGATTTTTTTGTTCTGCCCGGCCAGTTGTATTAATTTTTCACCAAAGGCATCCGAGTATGTCTCGGCTTTGTTTTGGTTGGCAGAGACGCCAGTCTTCACGTCGAAGCACCCGACTCCATGAAATTCGATCGGCGCACGCTCCGCTTGAGAGTACCCCTTCCCTTTTGTCGTCAGCACATGCAGAAGAACGGGGCCTCGCACCTTTTTAAGCTGTGTCAAAACGGAAATCATCTCGGCAATGTTATGCCCATCAATGGGCCCGATGTGTTTGATGCCCAAATCTTCAAACATACTGCCAGACAACAGCGCATAGCGCAGGCTGTCTTTTGTTTTTTCGAGCACCTTATATACACCCTTGCCGATGACGGGTACATGATTGAATACTTTTTTGACGTCGTCCTTTACCTCTAAATATTTGGGAGCCGCGCGAAGCACGCTTAAATATTTGCCCATAGAACCGACATTTTTGGATATGGCCATTTGATTGTCGTTTAAGATGATAATCAAATTCGAGTTTGTCCGTTTTGCGTTGTTCAGCGCCTCATAGACAAGCCCACCCGTCATCGAGCCATCACCAATAACCGCAACAACACTGTTGTTTACGCCTGATAGCTCGTTTGCTGTGGCGATGCCAAGCGCCGCTGAAATAGACGTCGAACTGTGTCCCGTGTTAAAGGCGTCAAATTTGCTTTCTTCTGTTTTTGGAAAGCCACTCATGCCGTCTTTTTTTCGCAACTTCTGAAACCCGTCGATACGACCGGTTAATATTTTATGGACATAAGACTGGTGCCCTACATCCCAAATGATTTTATCGTTTGGGCAATCCAAACAAAAATGGAGTGCAATGGTCAACTCGACAACGCCCAAATTGGACGCAAGATGACCACCTGTCTTTGAGATAGACTGCACGAGAAAGCTTCTAATCTCTTTTGCTAACAGTTTAAGCGCTTTGATGTCTAGTTCTTTTAATTTGTCGGGCGAATCGATTTCATATAAATATCTCATAACGTTCTACCACGCTTATCTTTTAGTTTGTCAACACGGCCACAACAATACCCAGTATCGCACCAGCGGCCACTTCAACCGGGCTATGCCCTAATATTTCTTTTAGTCTCTCGTCGATTTGTAGGTTTTGCTTTTCGAATGTCTCGATGAGTATGTTTAAGACAACCGCTTGTCTCCCGGCGGCACGTCTGACGCCTGCCGCATCATACATCACCACCATACTCGTAATGGCACAAATCGCAAACACCAAAGAATCGAACCCTTCAATTAAACCAACGCTTGTGGCAAGCGCCATTACAAAAGAACTGTGAGAGCTCGGCATACCGCCCGAACTTAACAGCAACACAATATCAAATTTTTTGTTTCGAATTAAATCAATCGCCATTTTAATGCCTTGTGCAATCGCCCAAGACAATATAGAAATCCACAGCACCTTATTGTTTAGTAGTTCTTCCGCTACTTGATTCATTTTTTCCGCTCCTAAAGAGTTCCTTCGGCAGTCAAACCACCTTATTTATCTCTATATATTAATTTGGTTGCATATTGTTTTAAAAAAGCGCCATTTTCGGCAAAGGCATCTACAAGTGCCAACGCTTCCGTCGACAGCCGGTTAAATTCGGCTTCGGCTTTTTCTAAGCCGTATAAGGTGACATACGTCGTTTTGCAGTTTTTCTCGTCACTGTTGATGGGCTTACCTAAAATTTCGGGGTTGCCCGTCACATCCAGAATGTCGTCCTTAATTTGAAACGCCAATCCTATTTTCTTACCAATCACACTTAAATATTCAAGTTGTTCTTGGGTTGCGCCGCCGATCAAACCACCACAAAGCAACGAGGCTTCAATTAATGCACCTGTCTTATTATTGTGAATATACAACAGCGTGTTCTCGTCGATGGACTTGTTTTCGGATTCGATATCCACCACTTGCCCGCCGATCATGCCATTTACACCGGCGGCATTCGCCACCACCTTCATGGCAAGATTTACCTTTTTTTCGTTTCGCTCTGCGGCGGTTTCGCTCATGATCTCGTAGGCTTTATTGAGAAGCCCATCGCCCGCCAATATGGCAAACCCATCGCCAAACACTTTGTGGCTTGTCAGACGCCCACGCCTATAGTCGTCATTGTCCATGGCTGGCAAATCGTCATGAATCAAAGAACAGGTGTGAATCATTTCCATGGCACAAGCAAACGGAACCGCCTCTTGATACCCGCCACAAATCGCTTCGCAAGCAGAAAAGATGAGAACAGGCCGCACGCGTTTGCCACCGGCAAACATGCTGTAGTTCATGGCTTCATAGATTTTGTCGGGGTATTTGGGTGCAAGATATGTTTCTAGTGCGCTATTGACCAATTTTATTTTCATTTTCAAGCTATATTCAAAATCCATGCGCCGACTCCTTGTTTTTCAAGAAAATTTCTCTTCCGAAAAAATCCCTTCCGCTATTTTTTTTAATTCACATACTTCTGCTTCGATTTTGTTTAGGTTGTCGCCACAAAATGCCGCCAGACCGATTGCTTCTTTGTATAGTGTAACCGATTCGTCCAACGGTATTTCATTTCGTTCCATTTCGGAAATAATTTCCTCCAGACGGAGAAGTGATTGTTCAAATGTTTTTTTCTTTGCCACTTTGTCTTCTCCTTTTATCTTGTCGTGACCACGGCGTCAATGGTGCCTGTCTTTAGCATAATGGTAATGGATTCGTTTGCGTGCACATCATCTTTGCTTGTCACAAGCTGATTGTTTTTGTTGTATACAAGGCTATAGCCTCTTTTTAAAATGTTAAGTGGCGAAACCTTTTCCAAGCTATCAATTTTGTTTGCGACGATCATTCTATTTTTTTGTATTTGGTTAGATAGATTGTGGTACAGGATATGTTGCTTCGCTAGCAATGTGGCCTTGTGGGCGTATACTGCTTCGAGAGGTTTTCTGATGGGCGCTCGGTTCATGTTGTGGCTGAGTTTTGTCGTTGCCTTTGCCAATTTCGTGTCTAGCAAGTGCTGCACACGCTTGATATGGACATAGAGTTTTTCTTTTGTCTCTACCATATCAGAAACGGCAAGTTCGGCAGCAGCCGACGGCGTCGGCGCACGCAAATCGGCTACGAAGTCAATGATCGTGTAGTCGGTTTCATGGCCAACGGCAGAGATCACGGGGATGCGAGAGTCAAAAACGGCACGCGCCACCCCTTCGTCGTTAAATGCCCATAACTCTTCGATAGAACCACCACCGCGTCCGACAATCATCACGTCCGCTTTGCCCCATTCGTTTATCATGTTAATGGCACGAATAATCTCTCGTGGCGCGTCTTCGCCTTGCACCGCAACCGGCACCAACACAATTTTTACGTTGGGGTTCCGTCTTTTGGTCACATGGATAATGTCTCGTATAACGGCACCTGTCTTTGAGGTCACGACGGCGATGCACGACGGAAATGGCTGTATTTCTTTTTTATGCGCCAAGGCAAAGAGCCCTTCGGCCTCTAGTTTTTGTTTTAACTGTTCGTAGGCGGTATAGAGCGCGCCTTTGCCAGACGGCTCTAAAAGTTCTACATAGATTTGGTATTGCCCTGTTTTTTCGTAGACGGAAACCGACCCGTAGGCGATGACCTTCATGCCGTTTTCGGGCAAAAATTTTAAAGAAAGTGTATGCGACCGAAACATAATGCAATTTACGGTTGCCCTCTCGTCCTTAAGCGTAAAATAAAAATGCCCAGAAGAGTGATTTTTAAAATTTGAAATCTCGGCTTCGATAAAGAATCCATTTAATAGAATATCATCTTCCATCAAAGATTTTATATACCCATTGATTTGCGAAACCGTAAACACTTTTATGTTCATTCGTCTACTTCACCCAAACTCAAGAGCACGTTTCGCAAGATGCCGTTTATAAAGGACGGCGAGTCGTCGGTGCTAAATTCTTTTGCAATCTCGACGGCCTCATTAACGACAACCTTTTTTGGCACGTCTGAAAAATTAAGCTCGTAAATGGCGAGGCGCAAGATGGCGATGTCTACTTTTGCCAACCGTTCTACTGTCCAACCCACTGCAAACTGATGGATCTGTTCGTCTATTAACTCTTTGTGCGTAAGCACGCCCTTGATGCCGTCTTTGATAAATTGAATGTCGTTCGGGCTTTCGTCTGAAATTTTTTCGTAATAATCGTCGAATACCGTTAGAAGCTCTGCCTCATCGTGGAATTCTCGTTGAAAAATCATTTTAAATAGGTGTTCCCTTGCCGTGTGGCGACTCATGTTATACCTCTTCCTTTGCGAATAAAACCCTTAGGTGAAGATACATCTAAGGGTTACAAATCTGTTTTTAAATTTCTAATCGATGTCATCGTCTTCGTTTATTCTTTTTTCTTTTTGCTTTTCACAATCGAGACCGGTCACAAATATGTTGATTTCGACAGCATGGAGCCCCGTCATCGTTTCGATGGCATTTTTTACCTTTTGCTGTACGTCTACAGACACGTCCTGAATGCGGTGACCAAATTTTATAATCAAGTTTAAATCAATCTTTACTTCGTTTTCGGCGACTGTGACCAACACACCCTTTGCGAAATTTTTCTTTCCTAATTTTTCGATGATGCCGCCTGTAAAATTACCGACCATCCCGGTTACGCCTTCAACTTCAAGGGCCGCTGTTCCGGCGATAATCGCAATCACTTCGTCTGCGATTTGAATTTGACCGGATACTGCCTTATCTATTCTCATTTCAGCCATAATGGTAAACTCCCTTCTATCCCTCTATCCTTCTATATAGTAAATATATCTAAAATTAGTATTATTATATCAGATTTTTTGTTTTTTGCAATTTTTTTTACAGGGACGGCGCGCCAACGCCGTGAGCAGTTCGGATAAAGTATGCCACGTATGGCATAGGGCTAAACATTTTACATAAATTTTACAAAACCTTGCCATTATATTTTACAAAGCCATAGTAGGATAACGCCGTACGAATGACACCATTGACACCATAAAAAATGATTTTAAAGGAGCGTAGAGCGTATGAAGAAATTGGTTGCCTCTATTTTCATTTTGGCCGCGACTGTTTCCCTTGTAACCGCGTGCCAAAACACAGGTGCAGACGCAAAAAAATTCGACCCACAAAATGAAGTCAATGTCATTGCCAGAGAAGGCGGTTCGGGCACACGTGGTGCGTTTATCGAATTATTCGGTATCGAAAAAAAGTCGGCCGACGGCTCTAAAACAGACAGAACAACAGAAGAGGCCATTGTCACAAACAAAACAGACGTTATGCTAACAAACATTGTAAACGATGTCAATGCAATCGGGTATGTTTCCCTTGGTTCGGTGAATGATACGATTCAGGTCGTCGCCATTGATGGCACGCTTGCATCAGCCGAAAGTGTTAAAAACGGCACGTACACCATTTCAAGACCGTTTAACATTGCCACAAAGGGAGAACCGTCTGCGGTCGCAAGTGATTTTATCCGCTTTATTTTGTCTAAAGAGGGGCAAGACGTAGTTGCCAAAAGTTATATTCCAGTCGATGATGTCGCAGACAGCTTCAAAAGTGAAAAGCCACAAGGAAAAATTGTAGTGGCTGGTTCTTCCTCTGTCACGCCGATTATGGAAAAGCTAAAAGAAGCATACGCACTACACAATGAAAATGCGACCGTCGAAATACAGATGAGCGATTCTACTTCGGGCATGACAGGAGCGATGGATGGAACATGCGATATCGGCATGGCAAGCCGCAGTTTAAAAGACAGTGAGATAGCAAAGCTTATGCCCATCCAGATCGCCCTTGACGGCATCTGCGTCATTGTAAACAAGAACAACCCAACCGATACGCTAACCAAAGAGCAAGTGAAAAAAATATACACTGGTGAAATTACAAAATGGAGTGAGCTGAATGACAACAATTAATCGGTTACAACATTTCAAAGAAAAAGGAATGGAAATTGTATTTTTCGTTTCAGCATTGGCCTCTGTCATTGCAGTATTTTTAATTTGCCTTTTCTTGTTTTCAAATGGCGTACCTGCCATACAAAAAATAGGCCTGTTCCATTTTTTATTGGGCACAAGATGGGCACCTGCGGATATCCCTCAATCGTTTGGCATACTGCCCATGATTGTCGGCAGTATCTATATCACCTTTGGTGCCATCGCAATTGGCGTGCCCATTGGCATACTGACAGCGGTATTTATGGCAAGGTTCTGTGACAAAAGGCTTTACAAACTTTTAAAACCATTTCTTGGTCTTTTGGCTGGAGTTCCTTCTGTTGTATACGGATTTTTTGGGATGGTTATGATTGTGCCCCTTGTCAAAGGAATCTTTGGCGGGACAGGCAGTAGCATCTTAGCCGCCTCGATTTTACTTGGCATTATGATATTGCCGACCATCATTAATATCTCTGAAACATCGATCCGCGCCGTCAGCAATTCTTATTATGAAGGTTCGTTGGCGCTTGGCGCAAGCCATCCTCGCAGTGTATTCTTTGTTGTGTTGCCTGCTGCCCGCTCGGGGATTAGTGCCGCCGTTGTACTGGGCATCGGACGCGCCATCGGCGAAACGATGGCGGTGATCATGGTGGCTGGCAACCAAGCCCGCATGCCGGTTACCGTTTTAAAAGGCGTACGCACCCTTACCGCAAATATCGTCATGGAAATGGGCTACGCCGCCGACTTGCACCGCGAAGCACTCATTGCCACAGGGGTCGTGCTGTTTGTGTTTATTTTGTTGATTAATTTTGTTTTGATTTTGTTGGTAAGAGAGAGGGCTTAAGTATGAAGATAATCGACCGTATTTTGTTAACCATCACGTATATCGCCGCATTGCTTACGTTTGGTATTGCTTTCTTTTTAATCGGATACATTTTGGTCAAGGGTATCCCCTATCTCACGCCGTCTTTGTTCGCCCTCACCTACACCAGTGAGAATGTTTCCGTTGTGCCGAGTATTGTCTCCACCATCATCATTACGTTTTTGTCACTTCTCTTTGCGTTGCCCCTTGGCATCTTTACCGCCATTTATCTTGTGGAGTATAGCAAACGCGGTAGCAAACTGATCTGGCTCATTCGCATCACCGCCGAAACGTTGTCGGGTATTCCGTCTATCATTTACGGGCTGTTCGGGTTGTTATTTTTTGTTACCTATTTAAAGCTTGGCTTTTCTATTCTCTCAGGTTCGCTCACCTTATTTATCATGGTGTTGCCCCTGATCATGCGAACGACAGAAGAGGCATTGACATCTGTGCCTGATAGCTACCGAGAAGGCTCGCTGTCTTTGGGGGCTGGAAACTTACGCACGGTGTTTACGGTCGTGTTGCCCTCTGCCGTGCCTGGCATTCTTTCCGGTGTTATTCTTGCCATCGGCCGAATCGTCGGCGAGACAGCCGCTTTAATCTATACGGCTGGCACCGTGGCGCAAATCCCGACATCACTTGGGCAGTCGGCGCGAACGTTATCTGTACATATGTATGCTCTGTCAAGCGAAGGGCTACATACAAACGAAGCCTATGCCTCTGCCGTTATTCTGTTGGTTGTCGTCGTGTGCGTTAACACGCTTTCTGCCTTTGTTGCCAAAAAATTTGCAAGCGCCTAACAGAGGCGCTTAGAAAGGATGACCAATACGTCATGATAAAATTTAATATCAACAAGCTTGATTTGTACTATGGTGACTTTCATGCGTTAAAAAATATTAATATGGAAATAAAAGAAAAAGAAATAACCGCCTTTATCGGCCCGTCTGGTTGTGGAAAAAGCACGTTCTTAAAAACGCTGAATCGAATGAATGATTTGGTTGAAGGTTGTAAAATTAAAGGTGAAATACTGTTGGACGGACAGGATATATATGGTACGATAAACATAAACAGTCTGCGAAAAAAAGTAGGGATGGTATTTCAAAAACCGAATCCATTCCCCATGAGTATTTATGACAACATCGCGTATGGCCCCCGTACCCATGGCATAAAATCAAAATACGCACTCGACGAGATTGTTGAAAAATCACTGCGTGGTGCGGCCATTTGGGATGAAGTGAAAGACAGATTAAAAAAATCCGCCCTTTCGATCTCAGGCGGACAGCAACAACGGCTTTGCATCGCGAGAGCACTAGCAGTCGAACCAGAGGTACTGTTGATGGATGAGCCGACGTCGGCTCTTGATCCAATCTCGACAAGCAAAATTGAAGAATTGGTTTTAGATTTAAAGAATCAGTACACCATCGTCATCGTGACCCATAACATGCAACAAGCCACAAGAATCATTGACCGCACCGCCTTCTTCCTCATGGGCGAAGTGATTGAATATGCAAAGACAAGCGACATGTTTTCGATGCCGGTGGATAAACGCACCGAAGATTATATTACAGGGAGGTTTGGTTGATGCGCAGCCGATTTGATGAACAACTGGCAATTCTTTATACCAATTTAATAGAGATGGGCGCTTTGATTGAAGATTCTATCAGCAATGCAGTGAAAGCGTTAATGACACAAGATGTCGTACTCGCAAAAGCGGTGAAAAAAGGCGACAACAAAATCGATGACAAAGAAAAGGAAATTGAGAGCCTCTGTCTAAAGCTTTTGTTGCAACAACAGCCCATTGCAAAAGACTTACGCCTTATTTCCACCGCTTTAAAAATGATTACAGACATGGAGCGAATCGGCGACCAAGCGTCCGACATTTCGTCCATCACGATATTTTTAGCAAACGAAACGTATATCAAGCAACTAGAGCACATTCCGCAGATGGCGACGGCTACCATGAAAATGGTCACAGACAGCATCGATGCATTCGTCAAAAAAGACTTAGAACTAGCAAACGCGGTTATCGCCAGCGACGACGTTGTGGATGATCTGTTCCGGCAAGTGAAGCAAGATTTGATTGTGTTGATTCATACGAATAAAGACAACGGCGAGCAAGCCATCGACCTTTTGATGGTTGCAAAGTATCTAGAGCGAATCGGCGACCATGCGGTCAACATCGCAGAATGGGTTGTGTTTTCGATTACGGGTCATCATAAAAACAAGAAAATCATGTAGACCAAGACCACATGCCCACGTATAACCGAGGTGAAAAAAGTGTCAAAAATATTTGTTGTAGAAGATGATGAGAGCATACGCGAGTTGGTTGTCTATGCACTGCAAACGTCTGGATTTGAACCGACCGCTTTTGAGAATAGCACCTTGTTTTGGCGCCAATTGGCAACCAACGTGCCCGATCTCATGCTTCTGGATGTGATGTTGCCTGATGAAGACGGCTTTTCGATTGTGAAAAAGCTAAAAGCAGACAACCGCACAAAACAGATTCCAATTATTATGCTCACCGCCAAAACCGGCGAACACGACCGCATCAAAGGGTTGAACATGGGTGCCGACGATTATATCTCTAAGCCGTTCTCTGTGCTAGAGTTGATTGCGCGCATCCATGCGGTTTTGCGGCGTAGTGGCACGCCAGTTCAAGATGACAGCCTATCCTTTGAAACCATTGTCATTCATCCCGAACGCCGCCTTGTCTTTTCAGACGGCGAAAGCGTTTTGCTCACATACAAAGAATTTGAGTTGTTGCTCTATCTACTGCAAAACAAAGGGATTGTTTTGTCACGAGATAAACTAATCGAACATATCTGGGGGTATGACGTGGAAGTAGAAACGCGTACCGTCGACATGCATATCAAGACATTGCGTCAAAAACTAGGTGCAAACGGTGAAAGCATTAAGACGGTTCGAGGCGTAGGCTATAAAATGGGAGGATAAACATTTGAAAAAAAGAATTTATATCAACATGCTTTTGATGGCTTTCTTTTGCTGTATTTTTCTTATCACGTTTTTGATCGTCACCTTCTATTCCTTCTTTGGCAATCATGTGACGGCAGAACTGCGTAGCAAAGCCGTGATCATTGAAAGTATTTTAGAGTCGATTGACAATGATGTGTCTTTTTTGAACGCATTGCACTTCCCTTCTGCTGATGCCAGAATCAATATCATCACACCCGATGGCAAAGTATTGTTTGACAATGCGGCCGATATTGGCACGCTGCCAAACCATCTGAACCGAAAGGAAGTGCAACTTGCCCTAAAGAACGGCGCAGATGAGAGTCGCCGATTTTCAGACACGCTCGGCACACAAACGTACTATTACGCAAAAAAAACAAATGATGGCTACGTGCTCCGGCTTTCAAAGACGACAAGTAGTTTGTACGCTGTCTTTTATAAAACATGGCCCGTCATAGCACTGGTGATCATTCTGATATTGGTATTCGCCAATTTCTTGGCATTGCGCCTGACAAAAAAAATCATCGCCCCCATCAACAAGATTGACTTTGGGCATATAAACGATGAAAAAATAGATGACGAGCTGGCCCCTTTTGTGCGTACCATTACAAACCAAAAACTTCAAATACAAGAGCAAATGGCGCTGTTACACGAGAAGGCCGATACACTCAATGCCATTGCCCAAAGCATGGAGGAAGGCTTAATCTTATTGGACGACAAAGGCATTGTGTTGTCTGCCAATAACAGTGCGGTGCACATCTTGGGCACGGCCATCGGCAACGATCCAATGGGCAAAAACATCATTGAGATAACCCGCAATGCAGAAATTTTAGAGAATACGACACTCGTGTTAAAAGGAGAAAGCCACAACATTACGCTCGAATTGTCTGCCAAAATCTATCATATTTTTTTCAATAGCATACCGGGCGGCGGTGCCATGATTCTATTTTTAGACATCACCGAAAAATCAGAATCGGAAAAAATGCGCCGTGAATTTTCGGCAAACGTTTCGCATGAGTTAAAAACACCGTTGACCTCTATCTTTGGGTTTGCAGAGATGATCGCAAACGGAATGGTGAAATCGACCGATATTATAACTTTTTCCGAAAAAATAAAAAGCGAATCCCAACGGTTGTTGCATTTGATTGACGATATCATCAAATTGTCTCAACTGGATGAATCTACAGGCATTGCAGAATTTACAGCCGTCGACTTGGCTTCGGTCATTGACAACGTGCATGACGGGCTATGCCCTATTGCAAAGAAACATGACGTCACCCTCCATGTAAACGCGCCCAAGACCATTGTGACGGCAAACACAGACATGATGTACGAAATGGTATTTAATCTCGTGGACAATGCGATCAAGTATAACAAGCCCGGTGGAAGCGTAGATATCTCATTGTCACAACAAGACGGGCATACGACGCTGACCGTGCGTGACACAGGGCTTGGCGTCCCAAAAGAGAGCATCGACAGAATCTTCGAACGGTTTTACCGGGTGGACAAATCACATTCTAAAAAGACCGGTGGCACAGGTCTCGGTCTCTCGATTGTCAAGCATATTGTGCTCCGCCACAATGGAACGATTGCCATTGAGAGTGAGTTTGAAAAGTATACGGCAATCTCGGTTGTTCTTCCCTAAGGGAAAAGGTGATGAGAAAAATATAAAAAGCGTAGACAAGCGTTTAGGGTTTATGGTACACTCTTGAAATGATTGGTTGTGAGTAAGGCAGACAGTCGCATGTGATCTTTTTCACATGAGGAAAGTCCGAGCTCCATAGAGCAGGGTGCTGGGTAACGCCCAGTGGAGGCGACTCTAAGGATAGTGCAACAGAAATAAACCGCCTAATTTTTTAGGTAAGGGTGGAAAGGTGAGGTAAGAGCTCACCGCTTTGTTGGCGACAACGAAGGCTCTGTAAACCCCACCTGGCGCAAGACTAAGTTTTTAGAAGCATAAGGGGCTGCTCGTCCCGCTTCGGGTAAACGTCGCATGAGTGTGCTGGCAACAGTATGCCAAGATAGATGACTGTCCAATACAGAACTCGGCTTATAGCCTTGCTCACAACCAACATATAATTGCATGCCCGATCCCCTCTTTACATCAACCGATTTACGTGTTATAATTACTGCGCATCAACACATTGGAAGCATAGCTCAGCAGGGAGAGCACTTGCTCGACAAGCAAGGGGTCGCTGGTTCGAGCCCAGTTGTTTCCACTCAAACAAAAGGCATTAAATCAACTTTTCAGTTGATTTAATGCCTTTTGTTTTTAGATTTTGCTTCACTTCTCATTCGCTTCGTACAGACTATTTTATATGACCTATTGGTCTTTTTTGGTACGCATGTATAAAAACACCCAACAAAGTTATACTATAAAGGATACATTTAGGTTAATATAAGGCACTGCTTTTGGTTTCAGGGCAGCAGACGAGGTGATGGCATGGCAATAACAAAAAAAGAAAAACCATTAACAGCAAATGATCTTTTAAAGTATGAAATCGCCGAGGAGTTGGGGCTTATGGACAAAGTCACCGCCACAGGCTGGAAATCGTTAACGGCGAAAGAAAGCGGACGAATCGGCGGCATCATGACAAAACGTAAAAAAGAGAACGAGCAACGATGACAAAATGGAACTTCTATATTATACTATGCTAGGACAAAATTTAAAAATATATGGAGGTTCATATGGATTATATGATCAGGGCAACTGCCTATGACAACAGCATGAGAATATTTATCGCAACAACGAGAGACACGGTGAATGAGGCGTTTAAATGTCACCAGACGTCTCCCGTCGTTTCTGCCGCCTTGGGACGGACGCTGACTGCGGCGGCCATGATGGGCACGATGTTAAAAGACGACGACACGCTCTTAACCATCACGATCAAGGGCGATGGGCCAATTGGGGGCATCGTTGTCACAAGTGATAACCACGCAAGGGTCAAGGGCTACGCCCACCAAACCATTGTTGACATCCCTCTGAAGGAGAATGGAAAATTGAATGTGCAAGCCGCGTTGGGCGAAGGTAGTTTGACGGTTATAAAGGATTTGGGGTTGAAAGAACCATACGTAGGGCAAATCCCCCTTGTATCTGGCGAGATTGCAGAAGATTTGACCTATTACTTTTCAAAATCAGAGCAAACGCCCTCCGCTGTCGCCTTGGGCGTCCTCGTTGACCGCGATTATACAATCAAGCAGGCTGGCGGGTTTATCATACAGCTTCTCCCTGATGCGGACGAGGCTGTCATTTCTGAACTCGAACAACGCTTGCAGACGATTAAACCAATCACGACGATGCTTGACGAGAACATGTCACCTGAGCAAATTCTAGAATATCTCGTGGGGCAGTCTAACTTTACCATTATGGAAAAAACAGACATCCAATATTTCTGTAACTGCTCTAGGGAAAGGGTCGAAAAGGCACTGATCAGTGTGGGCAAAGAAGAGATCCGCCAGATGATAGAGGAAGATGGACAAGCAACACTGCACTGCCATTTTTGCAACAAAGACTACCTCTTTGACAAAGCGCACCTAACTGGGTTACTAAACAATGGGATCGTTAAATAATAAGTATCACTAATTTGTTTCAAAAAAACGCTTGAACCCGCGTATTTTCCAAAACAAAAGTGATACTAATTATTTAGCCGACCCATAAATAACAAATTCCGTAGTACAATGTAATCTACATAGAGAATCATCATATATTGTTTATACGGCTGTAAAGGAGTTGATTCGATTGAATATATTCACAATTTATAATGGAACGTGCGACTATGGAGACAGCAAGGCCTCCTTTCGCAAACGGACAGCAGCATCCTCTTCCGCGGCAAAACGGTATAACCAACTGATGCAAATGCTCAATTGTTACGTCGCCACGTCATCACCCACCGAAAAAGTCGTGCATGTGTACAACAATGATACAACGGGGTACACGCTGATGAACGATCACTTTATGGACTTGACCTCAAAGAACATGACAAGTTATTTGATGGAAAACGACGGACAACTCAATCATGATGACTTTCTGTTTCACTCTTTGCTAGACATCGTGCCCGAACAGATTATTCTACATTGTGATATTAATTCGAATCTGTATACAACCCTTACCCAAATTTTTTCTGATGTGCGCCCATGGGCATGAAAGTGCAAAACAAAAGGAACGAGCCAGTACCGTTTGCCGCGGTATTGGTTCGTTCCTTTTGTTTATTCCTTCACATGTCTCTTCTTTAACTCTGCATAAATGTCGTTCCAACAAACGCCTGTCTGCACCATCAGAACGCTCAAATGATACATGAGATCCGACGCCTCGTAGACAATCTCAGCTTTGTCGTTATTTTTTGAGGCGATGATCACCTCTGCATTTTCCTCGCCTACCTTTTTCAAGATTTTGTCGATGCCCTTGTCAAAAAGGTAGTTGGTGTAGGAACCTTCCTTCGGGTTCTTCTGTCTATCCAAGATAACGTCATAGAGCACAGATAACATGTCTTGCTTGCTATACACAGCTTGTTCGTCAAATACGATGTCTGACACGTCCGCACCTGTTTCTATATTGGTAAAAAAGCAAGTTTTGTGCCCCGTATGACAAGCACCGCCCACTTGCTCAACAAAAATCAAAATCGTGTCTTGGTCACAGTCCACAAACATTTCCTTCACCAATTGAAAATGCCCCGACGTTTCCCCCTTCAACCACAGCGTTTGGCGTGAACGGCTGAAATAATGAACTTTTTTTGTCTCCATGGTTTTGGCGTATGCTTCTTCATTCATATAGCCGAGCATCAGCACTTCTTTTGTCTGAAAATCTTGTGTAATGACAGGGATAAGCCCGTCTGCATTAAATTTGAATTCCAAAAAAACATCTCCTTCATTGTTGTGCCAAATATTTATTTTAAAGTCGAACTGGTACATTTTTCTGTTGTAAATATTGTTTTAATTCTACAATTTCCATCTCTTTAAAGTGGAAGAGAGAGGCGGCAAGAGCCGCGTCTGCTTTTGCATCTGTCAAGACGTCATAAAAATGCGCCATCGTACCGGCACCGCCCGAGGCAATGACAGGGATGCCAACCGCTTCTGACACAGCCTTTGTGAGGACGAGGTCATAGCCTTGCTTCACGCCATCACAGTCCATACTGGTCAGAAGGATTTCGCCTGCGCCGCGCTTTTCGGCTTCGACCGCCCATTCTACCACGTCTTTGTTTGTATTGACACGCCCGCCGTTTAAATACACATCAAATCCGCCATCCGAGCGCCGTTTAGCGTCAATGGCCACCACCACGCACTGGCTACCAAATTTTTCTGCCGCCTCATTGATGAGGGTTGGCGTCTTGACAGCGGCTGAATTGACAGAAATTTTATCGGCACCTGCGCCTAATATTTTTCTAAAATCATCGACGGTACGGATGCCGCCGCCGACGGTAAGGGGGATAAACACTTGCTCGGCTGTTTTTGCCACGACTTCAACGATAATATTTCTGGCGTCTGCCGACGCGGTGATGTCTAAAAACACCAGTTCGTCCGCAAGCGATTGATTATAAAAAGAAGCAATTTCCACCGGGTCTCCCGCATCGCGCAAGTTCACAAAATTCACGCCTTT
>JAVBJY010000066.1:0-13385 GCA_031546735.1 Eubacteriales bacterium | reverse complement strand
TTTTGCAGCAAATCTCAGTTGGAGCGTTCCGAGAATTGCCGCAAAACTATTTCAAATTCATCCGCTAAGCAGTATACATATAACTATTATTCAGCCAATCTTTTGTACATGTTGTATCTTCTCTTCGCATCATCTTCTGCTTGCTTGAACAAGTCGCCTGCAAGATCAGGGAACGCGAGTTTAAGAGACGTATAACGCACTTCGCTGTTGATAAATTCTTGGAAGTCGGCGGTTGGTTCTTTCGAATCCATAACGAATGGGTTCTTGCCTTCGTCTTCAAGAAGTGGGTTGTATCTAAACATGTGCCAGTAACCGGCGTCAACCGCACGTTTTGCTTCAAGCTGTGCGCTGCCCATGCCGAGTTTGATGCCGTGGTTGATACATGGTGCGTAAGCGATGATTAATGATGGGCCTGGGTATCTTTCAGCCTCTACCAATGCTTTGATGAATTGGTTTTGGTTTGCGCCCATACAAACTTGTGCTACATATACGTAGCCATAGCTCATGGCCATCATGCCTAAGTCTTTTTTACGGATCTTCTTGCCAGATGCCGCAAATTTAGCGATTGCCGCAGTTGGCGTTGCTTTACTTGCCTGTCCGCCTGTGTTTGAGTATACTTCTGTATCAAATACAAGAACGTTTACATCTTCGCCAGAAGCAAGAACATGGTCTAAGCCGCCGAAGCCGATGTCATACGCCCAACCGTCGCCACCAAAAATCCATTGTGATTTTTTGATGAGGAATTCTTTTTTGTCAAGAATTTTGAGGGCAAGTTCACGCGCTTCGCCTTGGCAGTCGCATGCTTCTAATGATGTGATTAAGTTTGCAGTTGCGGCTCTTGATTCGTCCGACAAGTTCATGTTGTCGATCCATTGTTTAAGAGCGGCCTTAATATCCTCAGAAGGGCAGAGGGTGATTAATTTTTCAGCGTCAAGTTTGATGCCTTCTCTGACTTGTTTTACACCAATGTGCATACCAAAACCGAACTCGGCGTTATCCTCGAACAAGGAGTTCGCCCAAGCAGGGCCGTGGCCTTTGCTGTTTGTGGTGTAAGGTGTGCTCGGTGCGCTACCGCCCCAGATCGAAGAACAGCCAGTCGCATTCGCGATGTACATTCTGTCACCAAACAATTGGGTAACAAGTTTTGCGTATGGTGTTTCGCCACAGCCAGCACATGCGCCAGAGAATTCGAGAAGTGGTTGCTCAAATTGAGAACCTTTCACGGTTTCTTTGTTGAGTGGATTTTCTTTTTCAGAAAGCTTTAATGAATGATACCAATTTTCCATTTCGCCCATTTGGCTTTCGATTGGTTCCATTGTAAGTGCTTTTTCTTTTGAAGGACAAACTTGCGCACAGTTGCCGCAACCAGCACAGTCAAGAGGATCCACTTGCATTCTGTATTGATAATTTTCAAGGCCTTTGCCGATTGCTTTTTTGCCTTTGTAATCAGCAGGGGCATTTTTCATTTCTTCTTCTGTAGACAAGAACGGTCTGATCGCTGCATGAGGACATACATACGAACATTGGTTACATTGGATACAGTTGTCTACATTCCAGCAAGGAACATCAACCGCGATACCACGTTTTTCGAAAGCGGACGTGCCTTGTGGGAATGTACCGTCTTCGATGCCTTTGAATGCACTAACAGGGAGCAAGTCGCCTTTTTGAGCGTTCATTGGGTATACAATGTCTCTGATGAAGGCTGGTTCAGAAGCAGTTGCCGCAGCTTCAGCCACAGCGTCTGTCGCATCTGCCCAAGAAGCAGGTACCTCTACTTTTTTAACGCCTTCAACGCCTTTGTCAACAGCGGCGTTGTTCATGTTTACGATCTTATCGCCTTTTTTGCCGTATGAATCAAAGATTGCTTTTTTCATGTATGTAACAGCTTCATCAATCGGAATGATATTTGCAATTTTGAAGAAAGCCGCTTGTAAAACGGTGTTGATACGATTGCCAAGACCGATTTCTTTTGCAAGGCTGATACCGTCGATTGTGTAGAATTCGATGTTGTTTTTCGCAATATATTGTTTCATTTCAGCAGGAAGTTTTTGTTCTAATTCTGCCAAATCCCATCCACAGTTTAACAAGAACTTTCCGTTTGGTTTCAAATCAGAATGCATGTCATACTTATCAAGGTAAGAAGGTTGGTGACAAGCAACGAAGTCAGCCGTCTTCACAAGATAAGTCGAGCGGATTGGGTTAGAGCCAAAGCGAAGGTGAGATTGTGTAATACCACCCGATTTTTTAGAGTCATACGAAAAATACGCTTGCGCATACATATCGGTATGTGCGCCGATGATTTTGATTGAGTTCTTGTTTGCACCAACTGTACCGTCAGCGCCAAGGCCCCAGAATTTGCAACTGATGGTGCCGGCAGGTGTCACGTCGATTTCTTCACCAGAGTCAAGAGAAAGATTTGTCACGTCGTCTACGATACCAATTGTAAATACTTTTTTCGGTTGAGGAAGGTTCATGTTGTTGTAAACGGCAATGATTTGCGCTGGTGTTGTGTCTTTTGAACCAAGACCATAACGTCCGGCAAGAATTGTCGGTTGTACATCTTCTGTATAGAATGCGTTAACAACGTCTTGGAAAAGAGGCTCGCCTAAAGAACCTGGTTCTTTGGTTCTATCCATAACAGAAATTGTTTTTACAGTTTTTGGAATGGCTTGTAAGAATTTTTCGACAGCGAACGGACGATACAAGTGAACATTCACGAGACCAACTTTTTCGCCTTTTTCAGCTAAGAAATCGATTGTCTCTTTGATGGCGTCGCAAACGGAGCCCATAGCAATAATAACTCTATCGGCATCAGGCGCACCATAGTAGTTAAACAATTGATAATCTCTGCCTGTTAATTTGTTGATTTCAGACATGTAATGCTCTACGTTTGCAGGCACTGCGTCATAGTAAGGGTTACAAGCTTCTCTCGCTTGGAAGAAGATATCTGGGTTTTGGGCAGTACCTCTTGTCACCGGATGTTCTGGATTCAACGCATTTTTTCTAAAATCACGGATTGCATCCCAATCTACGATTTTAGCCATGTCGTCATAATCTAGACATTCGATTTTTTGAACCTCATGAGACGTACGGAAACCGTCAAAGAAGTGAAGGAATGGGACTTTGCCTTTGATTGCAGTTAAATGGGCAACAGCGCCTAAATCCATAACTTCTTGTACGTTTGCAGCGGCAAGAAGGGCAAAACCTGTTTGGCGGCAAGCCATAACGTCGGAGTGGTCGCCAAAGATATTAAGTGCGTGGCTCGCCACACAACGGGCACTAACATGAAGAACGCCTGGAAGCAATTCGCCAGCGATTTTGTACATGTTAGGGATCATAAGAAGCAAACCTTGCGAAGCGGTGTAGGTCGTGGTTAACGCACCAGCAGCCAAAGAACCGTGAACCGTTCCGGCAGCACCAGCCTCAGATTGCAATTCAACAACATTTACAGTTTGACCAAAAATGTTTTTTCTGCCGTTAGCAGCCCATTCGTCCGTATTCTCGGCCATAGGTGAAGAAGGCGTAATCGGGTATATACCTGCAACCTCGGTGAACGCGTACGAAATGTGAGCAGCAGCCGTATTACCATCCATGGTTTTCATAACCTTAGACATTAAAGAAAAACCCCTTTCAAAATGTATATGATGATACCGAATACACGTTTTTTTATTTATATTCGGTAGAGGGTCGTCCAGAAACGAAGTAAAAAAACATGTTCGTTTTCGAACGCTCCTGACTTTTTAATTATAACAATATTAAAGGATTTACACAAGGAAAATTGTATGATAAAATTCAAGGGAGCTAACGAAAAAACGTTCGGCGATCAACAGACAATCGACACAGCATACGACGCAGACCTATACGAGGCAAAGGACCGATCACAATGGATATAAAACACAAAGTAGAAGGCTTAATTAAAAAATACAAGACCAATGACCCATATGAAATTGCCGAACACTACAGATCTGTTCATATCATCAGGCATGATTTGCATGAAAGCGTTCGAGGGTTGTACCAATACTATAAAAACAACCGCATCATATACATAAACAAAAATCTCAATACCCACGAACAAAAAATTGTGTGCGCCCATGAACTGGGACATGCTTTTTTACATACCAAATTAAACATGCTGTTTCTCGAGATGTACACGTTTACTTCACGCAACAAAATCGAGCGGCAGGCGAATGCATTCGCGGCAGAACTTCTGCTGCCGGACAAGATCTTTCGCGCGTATGACGGCTACAGCTACCAAGAAATTGCCTATCTGGAAGATATTCCGTTTGAAATGGTGCAGCTAAAGGCGGAACGGCTGCAGCAGAAGTGAAAAATAATTTTGATAGAATATGTATATAATATTATTAAAGGGGCTGGTTACATGATTATCAAACCGTCAACGGCATTGAGAAATGAGTATAATGAGATTTCAACGCTATGTAAGGAAAGAATGGAGCCTATTTTTCTAACAAAGAACGGAGAAGGCGACCTTGTTGTCATGAGCATCGAGGCCTACACCTATCGTGAAGAAATGCTTGATTTGCGTGAGAAGTTGTTCACAAGCGAAGCCAAACGATTGTCTGGTGAAAAGACGTATTCAGTAGACGAAGTCAGTGAAAGGCTAAAAGGGCTTATTGATGGAGCGATATGAGATTAAATTCTTAAAGGATGCGCTTGAGGATTTAGAAGAAATCATTTTATATATTGCGAAAGACAGCAAGATCCTAGCGCTAAAAATGCACGACCAAATCATGGATACAGCCAAGGATTTAACGACATTTCCAAAACGTGGGAGGTTAGTGCCTGATAAGAAGATGGCAGCGCATGGATTTAGAATGCTTATCGTCATGCCATATATCATTTTCTACAAGATCGATGACAATACTGTCCATATTCATAGAGTTTTGCATGGAGCAAGAAACTATCCGAGTCTTTTTAAAGAGTCAAAAGGCACGCAGTAGCCTGGTTGATGTGAGCACACAGCAAGCCGCCAAAAGAAAATTAAAAAAATTTAAAATCCTCTTGACACATAGTGAAGGTACCTGTATAATAAAAATATAAAGGTACCTTATAAAAAACAGAACACGACAAGGAGGAAATAAAAATGGAAGAGAAAATGGAAAACACAAAAATCGAAGAAGTAAAAACGGAAGAAGCAAAAGCAGAAGAAATACAGATGGAAGAGCCAGTAACAGAGTTATCAGAACAGTTTGTGCGGATCGGTTGGTTGCTTCACAGACACCACCACCGCAACCACCGCGCCCATGGTCCATCCGGTGATGCCACCAGAGGGCAAGGCAGGGTGTTGTCGCTTTTAAAGCTAAAACCCGAAATCACACAAAAGGAACTGTCTTATCTGCTAGAGATGCGCTCGCAATCGTTAGGAGAAATGTTGGGTAAGTTAGAGCGAAGCGGCTATATCACCCGCACGCCATCAGAAGCCGACCGCCGCGTCATGGATATTCGTTTGACAGAAGAAGGCGTGCAGGCAACAAACCAAGCAGAGAATCAACCCACCGATTATGATGCGGTGTTTGCTTGTCTAACAGAGGACGAACAAAAAACGTTGGGCGATTACTTGAATCGTATTATGAAGACACTCGCACAACAATTGGCAGACGAACCAGCGGAGCACCACGGCCATGGTCATCATGAGCATCATGGGCACGAACATGGAAGATGCGGGTTTGGCGAACGAGGCGAAAGGGGAGCATTTCCACAACGCCCAGGGTTCGACGAACGAGGCGAAAGGGGAGCATTTCCGCAACGCCCGGGGTTTGACGAACGAGGCGAGAGGGGAGCATTTCCACAACGCCCAGGGTTTGACGAACGAGGCGAACGGGGCGCATTTCCGCAACCGCCAGCACATCCTAATAAATAAAAAATATATTTGTGATATCGATAGCCCTGTGGTAAGATACCTACATAATCCTGATGAAAAAGTGTCGAACTGATTCAAAAGGAAGGTGTCTGGCAGCTGACTGATTGTTGACCGTGCGATGATCTCATACTTCGAAGCCGAAAACAGCAAAACACTTTCCTGAACGTATATCGGGAAGGTGTTTTTTTCGTACGGATTATTTCATTAAACGACCGAGGAGGATACGCCAATGAAAAGAGTGGCCATCTTAAGTGCCATTTTAGAAGAACCAAAGACATGCCAACACGAATTTAACCAAATTGTGTCTGCCCACAGCAACCTCATTCGGGGTCGGATGGGTTTGCCGTTTTTAGAGCATAATCTGGCGGTGATCTCCTTGACGATTGTGGCGACACTGGATGAAATCAATAGCTTTACTGGTAAGCTTGGCAATCTGGAACAGGTAACGGTGAAAACCATTATATCTAAAAAAGAAGTGGATGGTGCAGATGAAAGCGTTAATTGATACACTGTGTCGGGCACACGAACTGCCGAAAGAGGATTGGATGACGCTGTTGTCATGCATGGACGAAGAGAGCAAACAATATCTGTTTGAAAAGGCGAAGGAAGTACGAGAGAGAACATTCGGCAAGCGCGTCTTTGTGCGGGGATTGATCGAAATTTCAAATACATGCACGCGAAACTGTTTGTATTGTGGCATACGCGCCGCCAATGATGACCTCGAGCGATATCACCTTTCGAAAGAAGAAATTTTAGCAACAGCCGACATCGGCTATCGTTTGGGGTTTAGAACCTTTGTGATGCAAGGCGGCGAAGATTTTTATTATAACCAAGACCGCATGACAGATATCATCCGTGCAGTAAAGGCGCGCTATCCCGAATGCGCCATTACATTGTCAATTGGAGAGAAAGACGAAGCAGAATACAAGGCGTATTTTGAAGCGGGCGCCGATCGGTACTTGTTGCGGCATGAAACGGCGACAAAAGAATTGTACGAACGGCTCCATCCAGATGCTTCATTTGAAAATCGGGGACGGTGTTTAGAGACACTAAAGTCGATTGGCTTTCAAGTGGGCGCTGGGTTTATGGTGGGGCTTCCGTGGCAGACCAACGAAAATTATGCAGACGATCTTATGTTTTTAAGTCAGTTGAAGCCTCATATGGTCGGCATTGGGCCGTTTATTCCGCACAAGGATACACCGCTTGCAGACAAACCAGCAGGCGAGAAGGAACAAACGTTGATCATGGTTGCGCTAACAAGGCTCATACTGCCAAACGCACTGTTACCCGCGACGACAGCACTGGCGACGATTGCACCAACGGGTCGTACAGAGGCGTTGGCCGTCGGCGCAAACGTCATCATGCCAAACCTGTCGCCCAACGAAGCTAGAAAACGATACAACCTGTATGACGGCAAAAAATATGTAGGCGGTGAAGCGGCAGAACGACTGGCAGACACCGAACGAGAACTGCAACAGGCTGGATTTTGTATGGATATGTCACGTGGAGACTATGCGTCTCATGAGGAGGAGTAACCATGTTTTTTATTGATGCACCTTATATCGAAATGTTGTTAGAAGAGACAAAGCATTCGACGAAAGAACAAATTGCCGAAGTGCTGGCACGGGCGAAAGAAAGAAAAGGGCTAAGCCACCGAGACATTGCCATTTTACTTACAACAGAAGATGAAAGCCAACTGGCAGAAATCTACACACTGGCAGATACAATCAAACGCGCGGTGTACGGCAAGCGGATCGTTATTTTTGCGCCGCTTTATGTGAGCAATTATTGTATCAACAATTGTACCTACTGTGGTTATAGCCGTGCAAACAAGATCCACCGGAAAAAACTGACAATGGAAGAAATCGCAGACGAAGCACGGATGCTCATTGAGATGGGTCACAAAAGGATCGCGATGGAAGCGGGGGAAGACCCAAAGAATTGCGACATCGACTACATTACAGACGCAGTGAAGGCGGTGTACGGGGTAGAGCACAAAGGCATCAGCATCAGACGTATTAATGTGAATATCGCAGCGACAACAGTCGAAAATTATAAAAAGCTTAAACAAGCAGATATCGGCACGTACATCTTGTTTCAAGAGACGTATCACCGAGAAACATTTGAAGCGGTGCACCCCAAGAGCGTGAAAGGCGATTATGAATATCACACCACGGCGTTTGACCGCGCCATGGAAGCAGGCCTTGACGATGTGGGCGGCGGCGTGCTATTCGGCTTGTACGACCCACGGTTTGAGGTGTTGGCACTGATGCTACATAACGAGCACCTAGAAGAAAAATTTGGCGTCGGCTTTCATACGATATCGGTGCCACGGCTGAAACCAGCAGAAGGCATGAACGTCGACGATTTCACCTACATGCCAGATGATGCAACCTTTAAAAAGATGGTCGCCATCATCCGCATTGCCGTGCCCTATACGGGCATTATTTTGTCCACGAGAGAATCGGCAGAAATACGCAGAGAACTATTGCAATATGGCGTTTCACAAATCAGTGCCGGTTCGAACACAGGCGTCGGCGGATACAAGGCGCAAGACCAAGCAGATCCTGATTTGATGCAGTTTGAAGTATCTGACAACCGCTCGCCAAACGAGATTTTGCAAGAACTTGTCGAATCCGGCTATATCCCAAGCTATTGCACAGCATGTTACAGAAAAGGCAGAACGGGCGACCGTTTTATGAGTTTAGCGAAGGCGGGCACCATTCAATATGTGTGCGAACCCAATGCACTGATCACGTTTATGGAATACATCCATGATTTTGCAGACGAACCGTTAAAGCAAGCGGGCGAGAAGATGATTGAGGCGCGCGTCGAACAAATTGAACGGGAAGACATCAAGAAGTTCACGAAGGAATCACTCGTAAAAATAAAAGCAGGCGAAAAAGACTGCTACTTATAAGAAGGTGAATGGCATGGAAAAAACACCGAACGCCAATCGCAAACACATTGTTTTGTTTGGCAACACAAACGCGGGCAAATCATCCATCTTAAACGCCCTTGTGGGGCAAGAGGTGTCGCTCGTGTCAGAGATAGAAGGAACGACCACCGATGCGGTGCGAAAACCCATGGAGCTATTGCCAGTGGGACCGGTTGTGCTTATCGACACAGCCGGGCTTCACGACGAATCTGCCCTTGGGGAAAAGCGCATGAAAAAAACGCGGCACTACCTGTTTGATGCCGACTTGGCGCTGTATATCGTCGACGGCGAGAAGCCTTGCCATCCATCCTTCGCAGAGATGATGAAGCAATTTGAAGCGTTTGACATTGCCACAGTCATCGTTGTGAACAAGGCAGATCTGTTGACCGACGCCGAACAAAAGGCAATCGAAGCGCAATTCGGGGCATGCCTTTTCATCAGCAGCCACAACGAGAAAGACATGAAGCGGCTGAAAGATAAGATGATCGAAACACTGCAAATACAGGAAGAAGAGCCATCTTTGCTTGCGGGCTTGGTCACGCCAAAGGATACCATCCTGTTGGTGATGCCCATGGACTCGGCGGCACCAAAGGGGCGGTTGATCTTGCCCCAAGCCCAAGTGATACGAGAAGGTCTCGACAACAACCTAAAGGTCATCGTTGTAAAAGAGACAGAACTGGCAGAGGCGATGGAACAATTCACCAATATCAAGCTCGTTGTCACCGATTCAAAGATATTCGGGTTTGTGTCAAAGTTGGTGCCGAAGGAGATTGCCCTCACGAGCTTTTCGATATTAATGGCACGCCAAAAGGGTGACATTGGTCTGTTTATGGAAGCGGTGAACACCATACGCTTGTTGAAAGACGACGCCCGCATCCTCATCGTAGAAGCATGCACCCACAACAAGACCCACGAAGACATCGGAACGGTGTTGATCCCAAAACTGTTGCGAGAGAAAACAAAAAAAGCCCTACACTTTGATTTTGTGTCAGGGCGGGATTTTCCGGAAGAGATCGAACGGTATGATTTGATTATCCATTGCGGTAGCTGTATGCTCAACCGCAAACATATGCTAACGAGACAGCGCATTGCGAAAGAAGCGAATGTGCCCATGTGCAACTATGGGCTGTGCTTGGCGTATCTGCAAGAAGTGGAGGGCGGTATACGGCTTTAGCATCTTTATACCCTATCAAATGCCAAATAACTACTAAACCCAAGCATGTAGACAGACATGGCGATCGACAAATCTTCAGGCGCAACGGTCTGATTTTTGGCGATCGCTTTTAATTCTTCCATTACGGTATCATATGGAACAAGCGTTTCGCCTGCATGTTCCACGACATTCTTGATTGTATCCGGAAGCGCCATGCAAATCTGATAAAAAGCGTCGTCAACGCCCGTCACCATTGCATAGAACTGATCCATGCTTACCCGGCGAATCAGCCTGTGATGGACTTTCTTGCCATCAATACTGGCTTCCCACTTGATGTTTTGGGAGCGTTTCGCAATGGCTTCAACCAAGAAACAAGCGCAGTCGTCATCACTCAACAGTTGACTCTGCATCTTGATGTATGTTTTGCCCGACGAAGCCGAGTTCATCGTATTATGTTTGTTTTTCATTTCAACATAAACAGTGTGCACGTTGTCGCCGTCGGGCAAACAAATACCATCTGGATTGGTGTATATGACATCCCATCCGGTATCAGGAACAACACAACCCGAAACATACGAAAAAAACTTTTGGTGGAAATAGCCGATGTCATTATTATTGGACTTATCTCGCTGGCGAGAGATTTCATTTTTAACGATTTCTTCCCAAGTTAAGCGATATACTGTTTTGTCAAAAATCAATTTTATCGGATCAATGATGTTGCTGTTAAACTTCTTCAAGTTGTAAGATTCCAATTTTTCGCCGTACTTTTGTATCGTAGCCTTTACATGATCAATAAACTGCTGTTCGGTTATAAATGGTATTGTCCACATGCAAGCATTCCAACCCTTCTTTGATTTTCAATGCTATTTCATATGCAAGATTAACCGGAACAGCATTGCCGACTTGTTTGTACTGCTGACCAACGCTCCCGCTAAATACCCATTCGTCTGGAAAACTTTGGCAACGGGCATTTTCTCTTATCGTAAACGGTCGCGATTCTAATGGGTGACACCTGTCTGTCTGCTTTTGGCTTGGCGACGTTAAAACTGTCAATGACGGCTCGTCCAGGCTCATTCTTCTTAGTATGCCAGTTCTTCCGCCGCTCATCTCCCAGCAACTTTTCATATATTCCTTCGCGATGTCAGCCGGTATATCGCGCCAATAGCCGCCAGCCGGAACAAGGTCAAATATCTTTTTCTTGTATTCGGAATAGGGCGTACCTAAGCTCTTCGGAACATTCTTTAATACCTCACGCAAAACAGGTTTGTGCTTATGCGGCACGGGAAAGTGAAACTCAATATCATCGAGCAAGTCGTTTCGAATGCCCACCGTAATTAGGCGTTCTCTTTTTTGGGCAACCCCAAAGTCCCATGCGTTTAATACATTTTTCTGGATGGTATATCCTGCATCACTAAATATTTTAAGAATGGTCTCATATGTACGGCCTTGATCGTGCGTCAGCAGACCTCTCACATTCTCAAATAAAAACATCTTCGGCTGTAACTTTTCGAGGAAAACGGCATAATGATAAAACAGCGTTCCGCGGGCATCTTCCAAGCCGAGCCGATTCCCGGCATAAGAGAACGACTGGCAAGGCGCGCCGCCCGATAAGAGGTCGAGTTCACCTTTCTTTATCTTAAAATGCGTTTCAAGATTTAGTTTGGAAACATTTGCAATATCATCACAAATCACATTCCAATGTGGCCTGTTGGTCTTTAACGTGTTGGCCGCAGCTTTGTCAAACTCTATTAAGCCAAGCGTTGAAAAACCAGCTCTCTCAACACCGAGCGCAAGTCCACCTGCTCCAGCAAATAACTCAATTGTGGTAAACATATTTCACACTCCATTCCAATGTTATAGTCAGTTTGACTAAAGCATTGGCTGTTATACTTCTTTGTCTTATCCATCAGTGGGATATATCTGAGAAGAAAGTAAGGCCTAGTGGGTACTAGTACAGCCCACTAGGCCGACGAAGGTGAACCATGAATTCATCTACGCCATAACGCATCGGCGCTATCACAACAGTATAATATCATTTGACCTTTTTTTCAAGTCATATTCTGTATTGCGGTATGAAGCACTGCGACTGGTGGTGGCCAGGAACAATGCCAAACACTTTCCCAACATATAAAAAAATAGCCCCGTGTTAGGGGGCTATTTGCGGCTCATTCGTTATTGATTAGTTCTTTTTTTATTTCTTCAATCGTTGCTATGTCTAACTCGGTGTCTTCAGCTATGCTTTTAGCGTCATAGCCTCTCTCTAGAAGACGTATAGCAAGTTCAAGAGATCTTTCTTTGCGTCCTTCTTTGCGACCCTCTTTACGTCCGTCTTCTACTAACATTTCGGCTATTGCAGTCATACTCAACAACTCCTTTATTCGATCCATTTTTGTCTCATCATCAACAAATTTTTCGGCAAATAAGTGAATCATGGCCTGAACCTGTAACTTCTCGCTACTGTCTTTAATCTCTCTTGACAACAAAACAGATTGCTCAACTCTAGCCACTTTATCGTATTTGCTTTTCATAATTGGAAGCAATACGATTGAAAGCAAATCTTGCTTTGTCAATTGCTCTTAATTTTCTATTTTTGCTTTTACGATTCCATAGGATTTGTCGCCATCAATGTTTACCATATAAAATGGCCGAAAATCATACTTAATTGAACCAATATCAAGATGTGTCGTTACGCTCTCAATTTCAGAAGAATAGATGACAATGGTCTTGATTGGCTTTTTTTCTTTGTAATAGAGTATAGCATCAGAAGCCATAAAGCGCTCTATATCCTCTTTTTTATCTGTGGTTTGAAATTCTAAGTGGACAAGGCTACCATCATCAACCAGAACAGTATAATCATCTGAATTGGTGTTTTGAATATAGTTAAGTTCCGTTCTTGACGGTGCAATCACTCTTTTATCAATGCCGAAGAACTTCAAAGCGTCGCCCTTGAACAAATCAAAGACATTCTTCATTATGATATCTTCGTGTTTTGTACTCATAATTGCACCTCTTTTTCTCTACACCTATGTTTGCCGTAATCTTATTATAGAATACTCACAAGGTTATTTCAATACAAAGAATAAAATATCTCTAAGGAACGTTCGCATTAAGACAGACGACCTTTAAAATCGGCATAGCCGAATTGCTTAATGATCTTCACGTCGCCGTTCATATCGGCCACCGCAATCGATGGCAGATTGATGCCGTTAAACGTGTTGTTCTTCACCATCGAGTAGATCGACATGTCACAAAAAACCAATTTATCGCCTGCCTTGAGGGGCGCGTCAAAGGAATAATCCCCAATAATATCACCGGCAAGGCATGTTGGGCAACCCAAGCGGTATGTGTAGGCTTTTTCGTGTGGCAACCCGGCCTCTCTGATGTTAGGGCGCTAGGGCATTTCTAGCACGTCGGGC
>JAVBJY010000196.1:0-3876 GCA_031546735.1 Eubacteriales bacterium | reverse complement strand
CAATATGCTCTTCATCTAAGAAGTTGGTCGGCTCGTCTAGCAGAAGGATATCTGGATTTTGCAACAGGAGCCGCCCGAACAAAATCTTTGTCCGTTGCCCGCCAGAAAGATCAGCGACACTTTTCTCAAGACCCAAGGCATACAAGCCGATACCACGGGCGATCTCGTCGATTTTTGCATCAATCATATAAAAATCACTGTGATCCAACAATTCTTGTAGTTCTGCCGTTTCTTCCAATAACGTGACCAACTCATCCTCAGATGCCGTTGCCATTTGCTCATATTTCGTGTTCAAATCTTTTTCCATGTCAAATAAATATCCGAACGACTGTCTGAGCGAATCTCGTATGGACAGTTCTTTTTCGAGTACCGCGTGCTGATCCATGTACCCGACCCGCACCCGATTGGCCCAAACGACATCGCCTTCGTCTGGCATCAACTTGTCTGTGATGATATTCATAAACGTGGACTTTCCTTCGCCATTGGCGCCAATCAATCCGACGTGTTCGCCCTTTAAAAGCCTGAAGGATACGTTTTCAAAAATCGTGCGTCCTCCAAACACATGACTCATGTTGGTTACTGTAAGTATGCTCATCTCTTGTGCCTTTCTCGTATCTAAAATATTTATGGTGCATATCATTGTCGTCAACTATAAAACCGTGGGCGCTGCCCACACCCGCAAGCCCTTTGAAAAGGGCTTGACACTAAACTTTACATTGGGCAAACAGTCTAACCTTGCAATTAAGTTGACGACAGTGAGTACATATACGCTATTATAGCCTGTTTTTAAAAACTGTACAATAAGGAACAGAGAAAATAATAAGTAGACCGTGCATACAAAATGCGGCCTGGGTGGAAATATAAAAAAATTTGAAAAAGGGGTTGCAATTTTTTTTACAGTGAGTATAATGAACACATGAACAAGTATTCATGTGTTTGTTTTTAGAGCCTGTTTAAGAGGGGGCGTTACGCAATGACGAAAGAAGAGGAAGACATCTGCACATGTGCAGACGAGCACACCGTGCAAGCGTCAAAAGAGAGCATGATGCAAGACGAAGTGCTATACGATTTGGCCGACTGCTTTAAAGTATTTGGTGATTCGACGAGGATCAAGATTTTGTATGCACTTTTAAAAAATGACTTATGCGTGGGCGAACTGGTGGAGATTCTCGACATGACACAGTCGGCTGTTTCTCATCAGCTACGGGTGCTTAGGCAAAATGGATTGGTTAAATATAAAAAGGAAGGCAAAACGGTCATCTACTCATTGGATGATTCTCATGTGTTGGTGCTGCTGGAGCAGGGCTTGGCACATATTTTGCATAAGCGGGGGGACATATAATGGAAACGAATCTTAGGCTAAAATTGGTCGGCTTGACCTGTGCCAATTGCGCCAGCAAAATTGAAAGCAAGGTGAACCGTCTTGATAGCGTCGAGACAGCGACACTTAATCTTGTGACAGGGCAATTAAACGTGGTGGTCAAAAAAGGCAATGGGGCAAAGGACATCATCCCGACGATTCGGGATATTGTCAAAGGGCTAGAACCTGATGTAGAGGTATATGACCGCGATAGCCATTCGGAGCACGGCGCGCACGAAGCACATCATGAACATGAGGAGCACAGCATAACGCTTTCGAGCAGCATTCTCATTCGATTTTGCATTGGCTTATTGTTTTTGGGGCTTGCTCAGTTTGCGCCAGTGACAGAACCAATCAAGCTTGTGTTGTTTATTGTTTCCTATTTATTTTTTGGCTCTGACGTTTTGCTCGTCGCACTCAAAAATATCGCACGAGGACAAGTCTTTGATGAAAACTTTTTAATGGGTATTGCTACGATTGGCGCGTTTGCAATCGGTGAGTATCCAGAGGCCGTGGCCGTTATGCTGTTTTACCAAATCGGAGAATTTTTTCAGGCGTTGGCGGTACATCGGTCGCAAAAATCCATCAAAGAGTTGATGGACATTGTGCCAGAATTTGCAAACGTTATAGAAGAAGGGCAAATGATACAAAAGAAGCCAGAAGATGTGCAGGTAGGAGAAATCGTTATCATCAAGCCGGGTGAAAAAATTCCGCTAGATGGCATTGTTATAGAAGGAAAATCGTTTGTAGACATGGCAAACTTGATTGGCGAGTCGGTGCCACGAGAATTTTTTGTAGGCGATGATATTTTAAGCGGCGCACTCAACCAGTCTAGTATTTTGAAGGTGAAGGTATCAAAGCCCTATAGCCAGTCTACCGTGTCAAAGATTTTAGAGTTGGTTGAAAATGCAGGCGATAAAAAATCCAGTTCGGAAAAATTTATTACAAAGTTTGCAAGAATTTATACGCCAATTGTGGTATGTTTTGCGGTTTTGCTTGCCGTCGTCCCGACCTTGTTGCTGAAGGACGCCTTGTTTTCGACGTGGCTTTCACGGGCATTGGTTTTCTTGGTGGCATCATGTCCATGTGCGTTGGTGGTGTCGATCCCGCTTACATTTTTTAGCGGCATCGGAACCGCCGCAGGCAAAGGCATCTTGATCAAGGGAAGCAATTTTTTGCAGGTGTTGACCGAGGTTGACACGGTTGTGTTTGATAAAACAGGCACGCTGACAAAAGGGCTGTTTGATGTTACCGCCATCCAAAGCACTGGCATGGCAGAAGCAGAGGTGTTACAACTTGCCTACTCATTGGAGAAATATTCGAACCATCCCGTGGCAAAATCAATTGTAAAGGCCTATGAGAAAGAGAACGGGCAAACAGATTGTAAAATCAGTGGCTTTGAGGAAGTGGAAGGCCACGGCTTGAAAGGCACGAATGAAAATGGAGAGACTGTTTTGGTCGGAAACAGCAAATGGATGGAGCGGGAGCATATTCCGTTTGTGCCATTCGTAGGCATAGGCACCGTTGTGTACGTGGCGATCAATGGCACGTATGCAGGGTCGATTGTTGTTTCAGATTCAATTCGTGACGATAGCGCCCGAGGGGTTGCCGATTTAAAACATATCGGCATCAAAAGAACGGTCATGTTGACAGGCGACCGAAAAGAAAGCGCGCTCGCAATCGGAAACGCTGTTGGCGTGGACGAGATTCGGTATGAGTTGCTTCCGCACCAAAAGGTAGAGCAGATGGAAGAGATTTATAAAGATAGCAAAAAAATTATTTTTGTCGGCGACGGCATCAATGATGCGCCTGTTTTGAAACGGGCAGACGTAGGCATCGCCATGGGTGGCATCGGATCAGATGCGGCCATCGAAGCCGCTGACATTGTGCTCATGAGCGATGAACCATCAAAGATAGCAGAGGCAATCAAAATTGCAAAGTATACATTAAAGACAGCAAAGCAAAATACGGCGTTTGTGTTGGCGGTGAAGTTGGCGGTGCTTGTTCTGGCGGTATTCGGCGTTGCCTCGATGTGGTTTGCCGTGTTTGCCGATGTGGGGGTTGCGCTCCTCACGGTTGTCTATTCGATTCGTGGCATTTTATGGGCATCTTTAAAAAAGAATTAAGGCATGAAAAGGGGACTTCTGCGGTGCTTCGGAGCACCGTGGAAATTCTCCTACGCATATTGCAAAAAAAAGTAATTGACAGGGTACGACAAGTATGGTATTCTTTTCAAGCATTTGTCGGGAAGATAAATGTTGCGAACCATTGTACCTTGAAAACTGAAGATAGAAGACAGTATGTATCACGAATCGAGCCGACGAGTGATGCATGCACACAAAAAGAACAAACTTAAATTATTAGAGATAATAGGGTAAGAAGGTCAAGCGAATAAGAGCAAAGGGTGAATGCCTTGGCATCATGAGCCGATGAAGGACGTAGACAGCTGCGAAAAGCTGCGGGGAGACGCACACAGTCTGAGATCCGCAGATGTCCGAATGGGGAAACCCACTTGA
>JAVBJY010000025.1:0-17146 GCA_031546735.1 Eubacteriales bacterium | reverse complement strand
ATTACGAAAGCGATGAATCTTGTTTCGAGCTCTAAGCTTCAAAAGGCGAGAACGCGGCTGTATGAAACCCGTCCGTTCTTTAAAGAAACGCAAAAGATCATTGCAGATATCGTAACCGGTTCTGAAGGCATTTCGCATCCTTATCTTGACGCGCGTACGCCGAAGTCGACGGTGATCATCACGATTGCAGGCGACAGAGGTCTATGCGGCGGCTACAATGCCAACGTATGCAAGGAAGCGTTTCAGTTTATAAAAACAAGAGACAATGTGTCTGTCATTGCGATCGGCAACAAGAGCAAAGACTACTTCAACCACCGCAAACAGACCATCTTAGATTCGTACACCGGTATATCCGAAAAGCCAGAGTATACGCACGCCCAAACAATTGGCAAACAGGTGCTAGACTTGTTTGTAAACGGTGGCGCAGACGAAGTGTATATCGCGTATACCGTATTCAAGTCGACCATCGCCCATGAACCGACGTTGGTGCGTTTGTTACCCGTTGACGTCGATCGGTTTGAGCAAGACGAAAAATCAGGCAAAGACAAACAAGCCCATTCGCTTACGGTATATGAGCCGAGCGCAGAGTTTGTTCTTGATTACGTGATTCCGAAATATGTAAACACGATTATATACGGCGCACTCGTAGAGTCGTCCACGTGTGAGCAAGGCGCAAGAATGACGGCAATGGATTCTGCCTCCGAAAACGCAGTAGAAGTGATTGACGATTTGACACTTCTGTACAATCGCGCAAGACAAGGTGCTATTACCCAAGAAATAACCGAAATTGTAAGTGGCGCCAATGCGCTTGAATAAGTATAGATGCCTGCGTAGCCACGCTTTGGGTATTTATCGATTCACAATATATTCGGCGCTAAACATGTTACATTTATTCTTTAGCGCCGAATATTTTCATCTGCTTATAGGAGGGCGGTCATGATTTCGTAGTTTAAATCATGACTGCCGCCTATATATTCAAAAAAGGAGTGAAAAAATTTGGCTGAAAAAAATGTAGGCGAGGTAATCCAGATTATCGGTGCCGTACTTGATATTCGATTTTCTGCTGAGAATATGCCGTCATTGTATAATGCGATTGAAATTGACCACCATGGCAAAAAGTTGGTGGCGGAAGTGGCGCAGCATTTGGGCGACGACGTCGTCAAATGCATCGCCATGTCTTCAACGGATGGTCTTGTGCGTGGCACAAAAGCAACAGACACAGGCAAACCAATCAGTGTGCCCGTGGGCAAAGCGACACTTGGTCGTATGTTTAACGTAGTCGGCGATCCGATTGACGAGCGACCAGCCCCTCAAACAGACGTAAGATGGTCGATTCATAGAGAAGCACCATCTTTCGCAGACCAAGCAACGTCAACCGAACTGTTAGAGACAGGCATCAAGGCGATTGACCTTTTGTGCCCATACTCGAAGGGCGGTAAAGTTGGCTTGTTCGGCGGCGCGGGTGTAGGCAAGACCGTTTTGATCATGGAACTTATCCGAAACATCGCCACAGAGCACGGCGGTTTTTCCGTGTTTGCAGGCGTAGGCGAGCGTACCCGTGAGGGCAACGACTTGTACTACGAGATGCAAGAATCGGGCGTTATTAACAAAACAAGCCTCGTGTTTGGACAAATGAACGAACCACCAGGCGCTAGAATGAGAATCGGCTTGACCGGTCTTACGATGGCAGAATATTTCCGTGATGAAGAAAACCAAGACGTATTACTCTTTATCGATAACATTTTCCGTTTTGTACAGGCGGGCTCTGAGGTTTCGGCGTTACTTGGCCGTATGCCAAGTGCGGTTGGTTATCAACCAACGCTTTCAACAGAACTTGGTACGCTACAAGAGCGTATCACGTCCACCAAATCTGGATCAATCACATCGGTGCAAGCGATCTACGTTCCCGCCGATGACTTGACAGACCCGGCACCGGCGACGACATTTGCCCATCTCGATGCAAAGACGGTTTTATCCCGTTCGATCGTAGAGCTTGGCATCTATCCCGCCATCGATCCGCTTGAATCAAACTCACGTATACTAGACCCACTTATTTTGGGCGAAGAGCATTACAACGTTGCCAGAAATGTACAATCCATTCTCCAACGGTACAAAGAGCTTCAAGATATCATCTCCATTCTCGGTATGGATGAACTTTCAGAAGAAGACAAATTGGTCGTAAACAGAGCCAGAAAAGTACAACGGTTTTTGTCACAGCCATTCTTCGTCGCAGAAAAGTTTACATCGGCCGAAGGAAAGTATGTCCCTGTTTCGGAAACGGTCAGAGGCTTCAAAGAGATTCTTGAAGGCAAGCATGACGACATCCCTGAGAGCGCATTTTTAAGTGCGGGCGGCATTGACGAAGTTGTGGCAAGAGCAAAAAAATAAGTAGGTGAAGTCTTATGGCAGATAAAAAAATTCGTTTGCGTATTGTGACTCCCACAAGAGAATTGTACGACAAACCGATCGATATGCTCATCATGCGTACGTCTACTGGCGACATGGGCGTTTTGTACGGTCATCAACCGACGACAACGACGCTTGCCTACGGGTTGCTACGCATTATAAACGGTGAGGACGAAATTTGTGCCACGGTTTTCGGCGGCTTTGCCACCATAACCAACGATTCGGTTACGATTATATCGGATGCTTCTGAGTGGCCAGATGAAATTGACATCAAACGCGCCGAAGAAGCAAAAGAACGCGCCGAGGCGCGTCTCAAACAATCGAACGCTGATATGGCGAGAGCCGAGCTTTCGTTGAAACGTTCGTTGGTTCGGATGCAGGCTAAAAATTATATGCACAAAAAGTAAGAATAAAGAAGCCCCGCGGCATGCCGCGGGGCTTCTTTATTCTTAGAAAACATCTAAATGCTTAATTCTACGCATAGATAAACGGGTTTATAATTTTAAGTTCATTATCAATTAATTGACCATCGCTCATATCTTCGGTTAAAATAACATTGCATTTATACTCTAAAGCAGATGCTAACATGAGACAATCGTAGTATGAGTACCCGTAGCAGTCTTTTAAATCAAGAGCCTTGTTGATGGTATCCTTTTGAATTGACACTATTTTATCGCATATCAACTCAATATTATCCAAATGTTTTTTAATTTTCTCGCTACTCCATCCATATTTTTTGAGCCAGACATTGCTGGCTTCATTCAATGCTTGTGTGCTCGTTACGCAATTGTAGTTGTTCAAAGCGTGGCAAGAGGCGTTGCGCTTGTGCACCTCGTTTTCAGAGTAGAAATAAATAAGAATATTTGTATCCAGAAAGGCTTTACCGCTCATTCGCTTCCTCCCTGCTGAACTTCCAGCCTTTTGTGCTCATGGTAGGTGGCAGTAACAAATCACTCTTATTCTGTCCTTTCGCTTCTCCCTTACCAAATTTCCAAGGGGTATCTTCTAGCAAAATAACTTTTACACCCGTTGTGATTCTATTCCTATATTCTTCTGGTATTTGTATAATACCGTTTTCTGGCATTGCGTAAAATTCGTAAGCCTGCATCGTACACGCCTCCCCTAAAATTTATTTGTTTGTGCGTTTCATGATACATTAATTTAACAGATAATATTTCTTATGGTTAGTATAGCACTGGTTAGATGATGTATCAAGATTATTAATATGCACAAAAAGTAAGAATGAAGAAGCCCCGCGGCATGCCGCGGGGCTTCTTCATTCTTAAAAAACATCTAAAAATACTTTAAATGAATACTTGTAAAATTTGTCTAAAACATTTATACTATAGAGGACGTGGCGAACACGTCGAACAACTTATTAATGAAAGCAAAACCCATGAGTAGTTTCAGCCTACCCATGGGCCGACGAAGATGAAGACAACTCATCAACGTCCATAGCAACTGCGCTACCCTAATAGTATAATATTATTTCCGTCTTTTTTCAAGTACGGATTTAGAACACCGCCGTTATGGTTAGCAAAGGCAACATACAATTGCATACACAAGAGCCTGTTATGGATGATGTTTGTGTTCATCTTTCTTTCATTCCAAAAAAAGTATTTTTTGAAAATGGAAGGAGTGATGGGAAAGGCATGAACGAGCAAGCGCAAGATGATTATGAGCAAATCGCGTTACTGCTACTGGACGCATTAGACGATGTAGAGACAGACAACAAAGCCGAGAAGTCTTTTTATCGGCTAGAAGCGATGTATCTAAGCGCGTTAAGATGTGATGCCGCGTTAGAGATAATGCGCAAGCACACAAGATGGGTAATCAAGACCCCGGAGTGGAACGCAGAAGAAATAACGCTTCTTATGGACACTGTGAGTGATAGCCTTTGGCGGGTGGTAAGCCGCATCCAAAAGGCGATGAAGCAGCTACATGAAGAGATTCTCGAAGATAAACAAGCGAATGGGTGTGTCACAGCCGATATAAGCGATGCGCCATAATGTGAGAGCGGAATTTGTGCCACGGTTTTCGGCGGCGTTGCCATCATAACCAAGGATTCGGTTACGGTTATATCGGATGCAGACTAAAAATTATATGCATAAAAAGGGAGTAGCGCAGAATACATATGAATGTATTTTGAACTACTCCCTTTCTTATGCATATTTGGCTTGGCTACACGTACTCAACCGCTATTAGATGTTCACTTTCCAATTTTTTTATAAAGGCAAGATAGCCACGACAATCAGACTGAACCGTGAAAAGATTTTTTTCGTCTACATACACTGTGATTCTATTTACCTGGTCGTTGCCTTTGAATTTGATTTTTGTAATGCGATCGAATGTAAATGCTTTGCGGCGGACAAAGGGCGTAGTAAGATACACCTCATTATCCGTAACCTCAATCTTCCAGACGGCGCACCATATAGCCAAAGATAATCCCAAAAGAAAAAAAGCAGAGAAGCAAATATACACCCACAATGCAGAGGTATCACTTGGGTAAATGATAAGCGCACCACAAATGACAGCACCAATAATTCCTACCCACATATTGGCTTTCGCATTCCTGACAACAAAATTGTTCTCATCTATTGGTTTTTCTGCCTCTAAAACCTTTTTGTTCATACATTCACCCACCCTAAAAAATATAAATTTGGCCTAGATATCTACCCCATGCCTGAAACAAGTGATACTATAAATGCCTCTTCTATAATTTACCACAGATGGATCACTCTATCAATACTATGTTACCATTCCATACATATACCAGTCACTGTTCGCTTGTAGCGGGCGGTTTATTATAAAGTTCTTTTGCTTCTTTTCTTTCAAGAAAAGAAGACGGGTGTGGGCGATAAGCCCACGAACTTCACATTTGCATCACCGCCGCCTTGTCTGTCACGACGCGGTTCTCCAACCACAACTTCGTAAGCTCACCACATATGTTGTTTCCATAAAATATGCCTTTTTGGGTAAGGGCATACTGCTTGGCAGTAGTCGAGCGCATTGCGCCAGCCTTGATATAGTCGGCAAGCCGCTCCTGAAGGGCGTGTTCCTGCTTGTCATTCAACTTCCATTCTTCAAGATCCAGGACGCCAGACTGTAGCGCCCCATAAAACTTGCTGGCCATCATCGCCGTGTGATCCGTTTTGACCACCATTTGCCGCTCAAACTCCATAGAATAAATGTTGTATGCGCCAATCGAACCGCCAGCCCCATTGCCGATGGGAATGGTGTCACTGCCACTGTTGCGCAGCTTGATATATTTATATTCGTCTCGGTCGATCTTCGCTAGTTTCGTGAGTTCGAGAACATGATAACGGCTGTCATGGAGCAACGTATCCATGAATAGATTGTGGTACTCAAAATCCTTTTCGTTGTTCTCTTTTGCTTCTGTTTTAGAAAGCGCCGAACCGGCATGGATCATCAACGAATAGAAGCTGACGCTGTCGATGTCAAGGCTCTTGATGTGGTTTGCATCGGCGACCACTTCTTCTAGCGTTTCATCGGAATAGTTATAAATGATGTCAATGGCGAGCGTCTTGGCAAACGCTTTGCGTATTGCCGTTAACTTCTCAAGGGCGTAAGCCGAATCTCCCGTTCTGCTCAACAACAACCGCCCGCGGTCACCAAAGGTTTGGATGCCCACGCTCAAGCGGTTAAAGCCGACCGCCTCCATCATCGCAAGCTTTTCCAAATCTAAATTATGCAAGGTGCTTTCCGAACTGATTTCGCAGTCTTTTGCAATACGAAAGTTTTGCATGAGTGCCTGTATGATGCGTGCGAACATGTCTCCCGATAAAACCGTGGGCGTCCCACCGCCGAAAAAAATACTACCGATGGTCAGCCCGTTTATATACTTCGTTTTTCCATATTGCTCCATTTGACTAATCAAACGATCGACATAGCTGTCGAGCACTTCTTTCGTTAGCATCTTCCGGTTCATGTTGCAAAACGAGCAAATGCGATCGCAGAAGGGAATGTGGATATACACAACATGCTCGCCGTCTCTCGGTTGTGCTTGCTGTAGAAAATCAAATAATTCCGCTTTGTTGCTTGGTTGTGACGTTAACAGTCCGCCGTACAGCTGTTGTGCGTCATGATGGGATTTAAAACGACTTTCAAACATGTTCGTCTCTCGCTTCGGCTTCTCTATACTTTTTGACGGTAAAGTTTGCAAAATTTTGCGCCGCATCAACGTCTTCTTGGTTGGGGTGGGTGGACGCATTTGCCCACCGTTTTAAACCATATTGGTCTGGACGATGGGGGTCGCCTTCTGGCAGACCTTTCATCCAGTCTAATAATTTCGGATCGACGGGCGATTGGCAATGGTAGTGTGCCAACAGTTCATTTCCTGTTTCTGCAATGATCTTTCGGATGGAGACAATGCAATCGAAGGCATGTGCACTGGTGGGGTACGCGCCTAACGTGAAGAAAAACGCTATTTTTTGATTGGATAGTGTTTGAATAAACGCAGTCGTTTCTTTGTTGAAGGTGCCTTTGTCGATCCATCCGCCGACAAAAATCAAGTCATACGCCGTGGTTTCGACTTCTGAAATGGCACATATATCCCATGCCTCGTCGTACTGTTGGATCGCCTTGGCGATCTTTGCTGTATTGCCTGTTTTTGAATGGTACGTGACCAATACTCTCATTTTTTTCTCCTCCTGCACATTAAACTTTTTACCTCTGCTCGTGAAGCACCGCGACGAGTCGCGGCTAGGAACAGTGCGAAGCACTTTCCTAACAGGTAAAAAAAGACATGTTCTGTATTTTACCTGTCGTTTGATGGTTGGTGATGTGTGCGCCCACGTTGTAAACCTGTCGGATCAAATCCGCGTTTAACACGTCTTCGGGTTTGCCATATGCTTTTATTTTTCCGTTATGTAAAACAGCGACAGCGTCACTGTAGGTGGCGGCCTGCATCAAATCATGCAAGACCATGACCACGGTGATGTTGAGTTGTTGGTTCAGCCGTTGGAGCAATTCTAATATTTCGAGCTGATGAGAAATATCCAGATAGGTCGTCGGCTCGTCTAGCAACAGCAGGGTGGGCTGTTGGGCAAGGGACATGGCGATCCAAACCCTTTGCCGCTCGCCGCCAGACAGATGGAGCATCTTTTTTTCTTCATATCCCTGTAGATTCGTTTCTTTTATCGCCCAATCGATGATCTCTTCATCTTCTGGGGTTCTGGTTTCGAACCACCGTTTATGGGGTGTACGCCCATAATAGATCAAGTCTCTGATCACAAAGTCATCGGGGCTTGTGTTGATTTGGGATAACACACACATTTTTTTTGCGAGGTCTTTGCTCTTGATCGATGCGGTGTCGCAGTTGTCAACGAGCACGTTGCCCGAACGTTTTTTGATAAACTTGGCCACGGCATGAAGCACTGTCGATTTTCCAGAGCCGTTGGGGCCAAGAATGGAAATCATCTTTCCTTTTTCAACATCAATCGAAAGCTCTTCGACGATGGGTTTTATGCCGTAGTCAACCGTTAAATTTTGTATTTTCAGCATAACGTCATCCTCTCCTGCTGGCATCAGCGCATTTTAAAAGGTATAAAAAGAACGGTGCCCCGATAAGCGCCATAATAATGCCGACGGGTAACTCGATTGGATGTAACACATATCTGCCCACGGTGTCTGCGACGAGAAGCAAGAGGCTACCCAAAATGACGGAAAACGGTAACAGATGTTTATAATTAGACCCGACCAACGTTCTGCCGATGTGTGGCACCACCAACCCGACGAAAGCAATCGGCCCCGTAATCGAAACCGAGATGGCGGCCAATAAAACCGCAACAAGGGATAGCATGACGCGGTAATAATTTGTATTAATACCAAGGTTTGTTGCCATTTTGTCGCCCAACTGCAAGATGTTGGCATATCGGATACAAAAAACAGAAGCCAGAAGGGCGACAACGCTATAGACAACAAGAATGTGCACGTCATGCCAAGATTTTCCGCTCATGCTGCCATTCATCCACGAAATTGAATTTTGAATCCGATCGCTGAAAAAAATCGAGATAATACCAATGAGTCCACCAAACATCGCGTTGACGGCGATGCCCGTTAATATAATGCGAATGGGCTTTAGACCCTCCTTCCACGCAAGGGTGTACGTCATCGTGCAACCCAAAGCCCCGCCCAAGAACGCAATGACAGGCAGAAAATAAGACAAGTGTGGAAATAGGATAATCACAATCATTGCCCCCAGACTGGCACCTGCCGAGACGCCTGTCAAGCCCGGGTCTGATAACGGGTTTTGCATCACCGCCTGCAACAACGTTCCCGATACGGCAAGGTTAGCGCCGACAAAGAGGGCGACGATAATCCTTGGCATTCGGACGTTTTTAATGATATTGGCGGCGGTACTTTTTTCTGGCGATAAAAGGATCTCCCATAGTTCTTGAAAACGAAAACTGACACTGCCGAGACGCATGGCCACGATGACGGCGATCAACAGCAGGACGAATACCACCGTAAACTTAATTGCTCTGTTTTTTTCTCTCGACATTAGTCTTCACCATACAATAGCTTCGCCATCTCAACGGGTGCTTGTAGCGAATCCATATTCACCGTCACACCAAAAATATTTGGATCGAGATCATAGACTTTTTTATTTTTTACGGCATTCAGTCCTTGCCAGTAATCCTCTTGGTAGGACTTATCAAACGCTTTTTTATTTTCTTCCATCATCTCAACGCTACCATGGGAAAGCCGTAAGATGATATCAGGGTTCATCTCGGCTAACTTTTCTCTGTCGAAGTTGATATAGCCACTTTCCATCTTCACGATATCGGATATGTTTGTGCCGCCTACAAGTTTGATGATATCCCCCACAAAGCTTTTCGAACTGGCAAGGGAGAAACTCTCCGGTGTGCCAAATAAAACGGCGACGGTTGGTGATTTCTTTCCATTCGCCATGGCTTTGGCTTCTGCGAGATACCCCTCCATCAACGCCTTGACTTCGGTATCTTTTTCTGGCAGATGTAACGTTTGGCAAAGGGTATCGATGTTTTGGATGATGCTATTGTAACTGCTACCACTTAAATAGACGACCTCTGTGTGTGGGCTGTTTTCTAATGTTTCTTCTACCACTGGTTTTAGCATCGCTTCGCCTATGTAAAGGTCAGGTTCTAATGCGGTCACAAGCTCGGCACTCGGGCTCATGGGCAAGCCAATGGTTGCCGTGTTTTTGTACCGCTCGGGCACGTTTTTGGCTGTGCTCACAATGCCCACCAAGTCTATGCCTAAATAATTGGCATACTGCATGGCGGCGACGGTTCCTGCGATGATGCGCCTATTGTTTGGAGGTTCTGTGTTCTGGGTCACGGGGGCTTGGCTTTTTGCACAAGCCGTCAGCAATAGACTAGACGCCGCGACCGTAACAAGAAAAAATCGTATCCATTTCATGGTGGCTACCTCACGTTTCTCTTTAACTTTATGACGACAAATGTAACCAGTGCGACAAGTACAAGGGATGAAAAGCCGATCAACCCATACCGCGGGGGTGTGGATTTGGCAGAGGGTTCTGGATTCGAAGTATCAACTGCGATAGGATCAGCGGTTGCATCGGGTTGGATTCCCTCTTGCACAAGGGTTGGCTCTGGCGTGGTTGGTTCTGATGCGGTTGGTTCTGGTGTAGTTGTTGATTCTGGTGCGGTTGGTTCTGGTGCGGTTGATTCTGGTGCGGTTGATTCTGGTGTGGTTGGTTCTGATGCGGTTGGCACTGGTGTAGTTGGCTTTGGTGCAACCGTATTGATCGGTGTTTTGGTTTGTGGTGGGGATGCTGCTGCCGTGACGATGACTTGGGTTGGTTTAGTCTGCTCTGACGCCGCATCGACCGTACTCGGTTGCACTGTTTTCTCTTCCGCTACAAAGGCGATACGGCCGATTGAGCCACCGTCGGGTTTTGTAAGGGTTAAAATGTTATTTTCAAATGCAACACCCATTTTGGCACCACCGAAGGCAAGCTTCAACTCGGAAATCACTTTCTCCTTGTCCGCGTCAGAAAGTTTTCCATAATCGTTGATAATGTCGGGATAACCTGATTTTTCGCCTACGGCGTGTGCCCTGCCGAGCGAACCATATAGCCCCATCAACCGCATGAACATCGGGTTTTGTTGCACATCTTGGGCATATTGTGGGTCGCGTATCGCTTCATCGATGTAGGCGACGATGTTGGCTTTTGTTCCCGAATCCAACGAGAGCAACCTTGTGTCTAAATATTCGTCCAGTGTACGCATAAGTTCTGCAATTGTTTCTTCATTTGACATGGTCGCGCTGTCTGTGGTCGTTTCAGCCGCCATTGTCGTCATGGTTCCGTTGGTAAATGTCGCCACCATGAGCAACATAAATAGAATGATTTTACGCATTTTACAAGTCCTTTCAAAATTGAAATCACAAACATTACAAAAATGGATTCTACGCCAAAGAAAATTTTATAACCAATTCAAAATGAAGTGCCGCGTTTTTTAGTGTGAGGTTGTCGGGGGTAAAGATAGCCTCTAACCCTTCGTATGCAGCCGCTTTTTTCACATAATACTCAAAATCCTTTTTTTGTTCTGGTGTTAGCTTGCGGTAGTGGGGTTCGCCGTCATTGCCGACGTCGATCTTTACTTCCCCTTGCATCATTTTGGATAAATCGGTGACAACCGTAAATCCCATAGACTCACACGCCATTCGCATTGTGGAATACGCCATGGCCAATGAGCTTCCTTTTTTGGTTGCTTCATATTGATCCACATAAATCTTCAGTTCTTTTCGGTCTGCTTGTGAAAGCAACGGAAAATACTTGACGAGTAAACTCTCAAAGAAGTTTGCGACACTCTTGTTTTTGTATACATACGCCGAGGAGGCTTTGGCACGGGTATCAGATGGAGAGGGCGATGGAGATGGTGTTGCCTCTAAAACATTTGCATAGGCAATGACGTTTTCAAATTTTATCGTTTCATTTGTGAGTTTAATCTCTGGTGATGAAATAACAAAGGATAGGTCTTTGCCTGCGTATGTTGAACTGATGGTAACGCGAAGCATTTTATTGGCGTTGTGCAACGTTTCGGTGATTTTGTTTACATCAAACCCTTCCTCTAACGTATTGACTGCGAGCGCCTGCTCTGGGTTTGTAAACGAGATGCCTTTGCTATCAAATACCATCGATAGTTGGTCGGTTTCTGGTTTTTGGCTATCCTCTTCCAACACAGGCTTCGTTTCCGCTTCGACTTTCTTCGACTTCTCTATCACGGTCACGATTGGGTTGTTCAGTTTTGTTGTGAGGTACAAGCCTTCGTCATTCCGCACTTCCAATATGCCGTTGTGGATTGTTGCTTTGGCACCAAGGTGCGCAAAGGCATCAATGAGGGATTGTGCATATTTTTCTTTATCTCCAGTGCTCAAGTCGCCATATGCCTTTGAACGTTTCAGCAGTTTTAGCGCTTTTTCTTCTTCTTCGATTCTCGTGTTGATATTCAGTTGCTTGTCATCTTTAATCGTCATCGCGCCATTATGGATCAGCACGTCGGCATTGATTTTTGCAAAGGCGGCTTTTACCGCATCGTCGTATTTTTGCTTATCTTCATTTGAAAGTGCCTTGTATGCCGCGAGTACATCGCTTGCCGGTACTTGCTTTACGGTTTCCTGTTCATCACTAGCAATGGCGATCATCATGTTGTCTAGTGGTTGGGATACGCGCCATCCGTCTTTGGTTGTGATTGTCAATGTATCTTTGTCGATAGAACCCTCCATCCCCATCTCCAACAGCGACAATGTGATGTTATCAATGGATTGCTTTTGCTGTTCCTCCGTTAAATCTTTAAACAAATTGGTCGGTTGGTTGCCTTTCGTCATGCTCAAATCCACTGTAACCTTTTCGGTTATATCCGCATTCGCTTTGCCAAGCATGTTGAACATCGCCAACACATCAATCGGATCATTTTCTAAATCCACTTTCACTTTTTCCATGATTTTGGATATATCTCCATCCGTCATCAGTGGAAAATATTGTTTCAGTGCAGACTTGTATTTTTTTAATACCTTTGCTTTGGTCTCTTTTGTTAGCAAGGCCGTGATTTTTTTGTTTTCTATCGCGCGTTCCTCGCTTGAAATCATTAACCCATTGCCTGCATCCGTACTCGGCTGTTTAAATGAAACAACCGTATTAAAACCTGTTGCCGCATTGCTGAACCGAACGGAGGTGTCGCTAAACGATACGGTTAACCCCATCGCTTGACCGGCACTCGTTATGTTTTTAGAAAATTGCGCTTTTTGGTCATCGCTTAACGCCTTGTAGTACGTTTCACCAGTTCCGGAAAGAGTCGGTGCAGAGGTAAGACCATTTGGAAAAGACACGGTGTATCCCGTGGATTCGCAAGCATAGCGCAAATAGGTAAACGCTGTCATGATGGGGCCGATGCCATTTTTTCTTGAATACGTCTCCGCGTACCGTTTAAAGTCACTTATTTTAGATGCGTCAAGGTTTTTGAAATATACCCCCAGTAGTTTGTCAAGCATATCGACCGAACCCGTCACCAACGATTCATCGTCAGACGCCTGATCGCTACCGCCACCACCGCCGCCACCGCCACTGCTGTCGCCGCCGCTATGACCGCCGCTTGTACCACTGTTGTCGCCGTTTGTGCCGCTGTTGTTATCGTTATTATTGTTATTATTATTGGTGGTCTCCGTGGCAAATATAATCTGGTGAGAAAAGTGCAACGCCGGATTGTCTAGTTGCACGCCATTTTCGATCTCGGTTGCGGTCAGGTTGATCATACTCGCTGTTTTGGGAAGGTTGGTTTTTAAGAGCGCTTTGTTTTCTGCGGTTAAATCTTTAAAATAAGAAACACCTTCTTTGTCTACTATATACACGGTTTTTCCCGCCATCATGGCGTCCATGTCCAAACGAAGCACAAATCCCATCACCTTGCCGATATCTTCTCGGATGCTCTTAAAAAAGAGCGTCTTGTCACCCGGAAGTTTTTGCTGTAAAAATGTTTCATAGTAATTGACCAACGCCACGCGGTCGCTATCTTTTAATTTGGGTAGAACTTGCGATAACAGTGTATTGAAACTGGACGTGATCTCCCCGTACTCGGATACAAATGTGAGGTTTGTTGTAAAGGTGGCATCGTCGCTCGTAAATTGTATCGACTTGCCATCTGCCGCGGGTGTGGCTGTTAAACCGATAAATGCGCACGCGGTGGATAGGTCTGCGAAAACCAATGCCCTTGTGTCTGCGTCCACTTCGTATAGATTCTTTTTGCCCTCTGTGTTTACTTTGTAGACAAGCTTTCCTGTTTCAAAGTTGGATGCGCCAAAGTCTGCCGAGATAGACCAACCCATTTTTTCAGCAGGTTTGCGTAGCGCAGGGAAGAATCGCATGGAGTATTTCATGGCGCTATCCCCATCGAAATGGTTGATCGGGTTTCGTATGTATGCCTCAAAATAAGTGGCCAGTTGGTCGACGAAATGGCTGTCTAGGTTTGGGTATATTTGATGCATCAGTGTGCGGAAACTATCGGCATAGCCTTTTTCCAGATCACCAGGTTGTGGTGTCGGGAGGCTCGTCTCTTCAGACAAAGTTTCAATGCGGTCGGTGCTTGCTTCGGATTGTGTTGTGTTGTCGGTGGTTGCCTCTGCCTCTGGTAAGGATGGATCTGCTTGTGTAACAACTTCACTACTTTCGATCTGGGTCGCGACGTTTACCAGTTGGTCGTCTGCGGTTGCGACTTGATAAGGCAAGGTGTTCAACGCAATGGTTGCGATTAATACCAGGATGACGTTCTTTTTCATTTTTATTTCCTCCTTCTATTTTTATGAGTTAGCAAAAGCTAACTGTGAGCTGAAGTCTAAGCCATCTTTCAAAAAAAATCTATCTCATATGAGACGGTTTTAAAAAAAATATCTTGATTTAAAAAAAAGCATATGATAAACTTCGTTCCACAGTTAGCCATAACTAACCAAGGGGGGAGACAGTCATGGTCGAAAAAAATATATCGAACAATCTTATAACAGAACTTTTCAGTGACAGCACGGGCGAAGATAAAAGATATGTATTGCGAGACTTTGAAAAAGGAAGTTTGGTTAGCGCGGTGATGGAGGGCAACAACACAATTGGGCTTGTTGTAAACGGCTGTATAGAGGTGGCCATCAACGGGTATGATGGCAGTTATTTTAGAATTTCGACGATTGGGGCGCATGAATATTTTGGGTTGTCAAACCTATTTGCCAAAGAGTCTGAGCATATTGTTTTGCGTAGCACAAAAAAGACAACCGTTGCGTACATATCGCTTTCTTATTTTCTTTCGAAGCTGAAAGAAACGCCAGAAATGATAGAACAGTATATTCAACTTTGTAGCAAAGAGTTTCAGCTTTTGACCAATAAGATAGCGCTACTCAGCATACCAAATGTGAGAAAAAGATTACTCTCATATTTTTATAGCAATGTCGATCATAAAAATAAAGTGTGTGGATTTGAAAATAAAGAACAACTGGCAGGCATGCTTGGCATAAGCCGCGCCAGCTTGTTTAGAGAATTATCACTGCTATCGGGTTTGGGCATGATCAGCGTGACACATAAGAATATATACGTACTCAAACCAGAGCAGACAGAAGCGTAACCCCTTGTATACAGCATCAAGACCATGATCCAATGCATATTTTTCTTTCGATTTGGAAACCCTAACGGTATTCATTTTATGAGGAGGTAATCGGATGCAGGATTTAATGTTTTGCTATCAGTGTGAACAGACAGCAGGGGGAAGGGGCTGCACAAAGCAGGGCGTATGTGGCAAATCGCCCGAAATTGCGGCCATGCAAGATTTGCTTGTATATCAGGCAAAAGGCATCGCCTTGTACGCCAATGCGTTAATCGAAAAAGGCGAGAAGGTCGACAAGAAGTATGTGATTTTCATTGAGGACGCCTTGTTTATGACGTTGACAAATGTGAACTTTGATGAAAAAGCCCATATGGCGTTGCTCAAACAATCGCAAGAGCTGAAAGAAGAGATACGGAAACAAAGCGGAGACAAGTTGAAAACAGAGGAAGCCACGCTGAATATAAAATCAGACCGGGCACAGATTTTGGCAGACGCCAAGCAGGCGGGTATCATGTACGACCAAGAGCTAGACGCCGACATACGCTCTGTGCGTGAAACCATCAAGTTTGGGTTAAAAGGCATCGCCGCATACAGTCACCAAGCAAGGGCGATTGAGTATTGTGACGATAACGTAGACAATTTTTATTATAAGGCGTTGGCGTCGATTGCAAGCGATTCGACACTCTCGCTAGACGACCTAGTGAAGTTGATGTTGGAGACGGGCGAAAAAGCCGTGGCGGTGATGGCCGTTCTCGACAAAGCCAACAATGAACATTTTTCAACACCGTCACCGCACGCTGTCAACACAAAAAAAGTAAAGGGACCGTTTATCGTTGTGTCTGGTCATGATCTGTACGACCTCGAGTTGCTTTTAGAGCAGACAAAAGACAAGGGCGTTCATGTATATACCCATGGCGAGATGCTTCCCTCTCATGGTTATGAAAAATTAAAGGCGCATCCGCACCTCGTAGGCAATTACGGAACGGCATGGCAAAACCAACAAAAGGAATTTGACAATTTGCCCGGATGTATCCTCATGACGACAAATTGCCTCATGACGCCGCAACCTTCTTATGCGGATCGAATCTTTTCGACAAGCGTCGTTGGGTATGAAAACATGCAACACATCCCGAGAGACGCAGACGGGAAAAAGGATTTTAGTGTCATCATTCAGAAAGCGCTAGAATTGGGCGGCTTTAAAGAAGACGAACTGCCAAAAGAGATCATGACCGGCTTTGGGCACCAAGCGGTGCTTAGCCACGCTGAAACCATTATCAAAGCCGTAAAAGACGGGCAGATCAAACGATTCTTCCTCATTGGCGGTTGTGACGGGGCACGTCCGGGGCGTAATTATTACACAGACTTTGCGAAAGCCCTTCCGAAAGACTGCATCATTCTTACGTTGGCGTGTGGCAAATACCGTTTTAACGATCTCGAGTTTGGCGAGGTAGCGGGGCTTCCACGGCTCTTAGATGTCGGCCAGTGCAACGACGCCTACTCTGCGGTGAAAATCGCCTTGGCGTTGGCAGAAGCCTTCAAATGTGGCGTCAATGATCTTCCGCTATCACTTATTATTTCGTGGTACGAACAAAAAGCAGTCGCCGTTTTGTTGGCGCTGCTCTACTTGGATGTTAAAAATATTTATCTTGGGCCGGTGTTGCCGGCTTTCTTAAGCCCCAATGTGTTGCAGTTGTTGGTGGATACCTACAACTTGAAACACATCACGACGCCAGAGGAAGATTTGAAGGCGATTTTTGAGGCCGTTTAGGAAACGACTTTCATTGTGCAAACTACCGCCCATTTTTTAGCACTTGCGTATATTCCGCTTAGGAATGGTAAATTCATAGTTATGATTTTCCAATTCCTTAGCCAATAAAAAAGCGATACACTTACTATGAGTGTATCGCCGCTTGTGCTAGTCTAAGTCCATTTTATCTAAGTTATCCCAGTCAATGCTATCAAATGTATAATACTTTCCTTCTGCTATCTGTCTTCTTCCTTCTTCTATTTCTTCCGCTTCTTTTGGGGTAACGCGAGTATAATCAGAATCCCATAATAAGATTAATCTTTTAGTCAAATCATAAACAATCTTCTTATCTTAATCTTGTAGCATATCAATCATTTCATGTAAATTA
>JAVBJY010000049.1:0-13715 GCA_031546735.1 Eubacteriales bacterium | reverse complement strand
ATGTTTTTCTCTATTCTTTAAACAACGAATTCACGTCTAATTCGCCTTTTAATCTCTCGACAAATGCCTCCAGTGCAACTGGGCCTTCGTCGCCATTTTCGCGGCTTCGAACGGATACGGTGTTATCTTCTTGCTCTTTCTCCCCAACCACCACGATAAAAGGAATCCGTTGGTTTCGGGCTTCTCTGATTTTGTAACCGATTTTTTCGGCGCGATAATCGGCAGATACTCTTACGCCGTGACCATCCAGTGCCTTGACAACCGTTTCGGTGTAGTCGTGGTATTTTTCAGAGATCGGCAATACAATGACTTGCACAGGCGAAAGCCAGAGCGGAAACTGTCCGGCAAAATGCTCGATTAAGATGCCAATGAAACGCTCGACACTGCCGAACACAACACGATGGATCATAACCGGCTGGTGCCGCTCGCCGTCACTGCCGATGTATTCGAGGTCGAATTTTTCAGGCAATTGAAAGTCAAGTTGGATGGTGCCGCATTGCCATGTTCTGCCCAAGCAATCTTCCAAATGGAAATCGATTTTAGGGCCGTAGAAAGCACCGTCACCTTCGTTGATGACAAATGGTAACTTTCTGTCTTCTAATGATTCGCGCAAGGCGTCGATGGCATGATTCCATGCTTCATCACTGCCCATGCTGTCCTCAGGTCTTGTAGAAAGTTCGACATGATATTTAAACCCGAACATGTTGTACACGCTGTCGATCAAGTCGATGATGCGTTTTACTTCATCCTTGATTTGTTCGTGCATCAAAAAGAGATGCCCGTCATCTTGGGTAAAACAACGCACGCGCATGAGGCCGTGAAGGGCACCAGACTTTTCATGTCTGTGAACAAGCCCAAGCTCTGCCATTCTTTTTGGCAGGTCTCTGTACGAGTGTCTTTCCAACTGATACGCCAAGATACTGCCGGGGCAGTTCATTGGTTTAATGGCAAATTCTTTTTCGTCTATCATCGAGGTGTACATGTTTTCGCTGTAATGCTCCCAGTGACCAGAACGAATCCATAAGTCTTTGTCGAGCATAATCGGTGTGGATATTTCGTCATATCCGGCACGCTTGTGGATCTTTCTCCAATAATCCAAGAGCACATTCTTCAAAATCATGCCGTTAGGCAAGAAGAACGGAAAGCCAGGACCCTCGTCCAGAATGGCAAACAGCCCCAATTCTTTTCCAAGTTTTCTGTGGTCGCGCTTTTTCGCTTCTTCAATGCGATCGAGGTATTCTTGCAGGTCGGACGCCTTTGTAAAAGACGTGCCATAAATTCTTTGTAGCATTTTATTGTTTTCATTTCCACGCCAGTAAGCGCCTGCCACGGAAGTTAGTTTAAACGCCTTCACGTCTTTTGTGTTTAACAAGTGAGGGCCGGCACACAAGTCGATAAATTCGCCTTGCTTGTAGAAAGAGATAACCGCATCCTCTGGCAAGTCTTGAATCAAGATGACTTTATAAGGCTCGCCTTGCTCTTCCATCAGTTTAATCGCCTCGGCACGAGGCAACTCGAATTTTTCGATGTCTAATTTTTCTTTCACGATTTTTTTCATTTCGGTTTCAATCGCTTCTAGCTCTTCTTGTGTAAACGGAGTTTCAACGTCAAAATCATAATAGTAACCCGATTCAATCGACGGGCCAATGGCAAGCTTCGCATTTTTATAGAGGCGTTTTACCGCTTGCGCCATAATATGTGAGGTCGTATGTCGAAATGCCAATTTGCCCTCGTCATTATCAAACGTAACGATGGTCAATGCACAATCTGCGTCAATCATCGTTCGCAAATCCACCAGTTTCCCATCTTGTATACCGGCACAGGCATTGCGCGCAAGCCCTTCGCTTACACTTTTGGCTACGTCTAAAACGGAAACTTTATCGTCAAATGTTTTTTGTACGCCATCTTTCAAAGTTATCACAAACATATTTCTTCCTCCTTCGTAGAACTGTTGGCTTTGCTTGGTATCGACCACCTATAAGCAGACGAATATAAAAAGCAGTACAATGATTATATTCTTATCACACAAGCATGTCAACAAAACATTCAAGCCTTTAGCAATGCATTAAACGCACTTACGACAGCTTTTAAGGAGGATTTGCTTATGCTACTGCTGACACCGGCACCAAAAAATGAGTTTTGGTTTTTGTCATATAGTTGGACGTAGGTAATGGCGCGGGATTTGCTGCCGTAGTCAAGGGAATGTTCGTTGTAGTCGATGATTTCGAAAGAAGTGCCTTCGAATTCTGATTGTAACGCCTTGCAAAACGCATCGAGCAAACCGTTGCCATTGCCAGTCAACGTCTTTGGCTGTCCGTTAATTTCTACGTCGGCTACGATATCCACGATTTCATCCGTCGATGTTTCAGAATAACGAATGAGTTTGACGGTGCTCTCGATATTGATATACGATGATTTAAACAGGGTATAGATGTCTTCTGCCATAAGCTCTTTGTTCTGCTCGTCAGATACGTTTGTAACAATTTTACCAAAATGCTGTTGCATGCTCTTGGAGGCCTTGATGCCATAATTTGTTTCCAAGAGATAGAACACGCCGCCTTTTCCAGATTGACTGTTGATGCGAATAATTGGCTCGTAGCTTCTGCCCACATCCATCGGGTCGATGGGCAAATAGGGCACTTCCCAATAGGTGGCGCCTTCTTTTCTTTTCGCAAGGCCTTTTTTGATAGCATCTTGGTGAGAACCCGAAAAGGCCGTGTACACCAAATCGCCTGCATACGGATGCCTTGGCCCCACTTGGATGCCAGTGGAATCTTGGTAAATCTCGATCGTCTGTAAAATGTTAGAGAAGTCAAGCATTGGGTCGATGCCTTGGGAAAATAAATTTAACGCGATATTCATTATGTCTGCGTTACCGGTTCTTTCTCCATTGCCGAACAATGTGCCTTCCACTCGGTCTGCACCGGCCAAAAGCCCAAGCTCGGTTGCGGCAACAGCCGTTCCGCGGTCGTTATGGGCGTGAAGGCTGATGATCACACTTTCACGGTTGTTGAGGTGGTTGCCCATGTATTCGATTTGGTCGGCGTAGATATTCGGCATACTCATCTCCACCGTCGACGGCAAGTTGATGATGACCGGATGGGTAGGGGAGGCATTCCACTCGGCAATGACAGCGTTACAAATTTCCACCGCATAGTCCATCTCTGTACCGGTAAAACTTTCGGGCGAGTATTCAAAGCGGAATCGCTCTCGTCCATATTCTCCGGCTAAGTCATAAACCATACGCGCGCCATAAATCGCCAAGTCGATGATCTCTTTTTTTGATTTTCCAAACACCACGTCTCGTTGCAACGTAGAAGTCGAATTGTAAAGATGCACCACAGCCTTATTGACGCCTTGTAGTGCTTCAAATGTCTTTTCAATGATATGGGCGCGGCTCTGGGTGAGCACTTGTATCGTCACATCGTCAGGGATCAAATTTTGCTCGATTAACGTGCGTGTGAATAAGTACTCGGTATCGCTTGCGGCAGGAAACCCGACTTCGATTTGCTTAAACCCGAGCTTCACTAAATATTCAAAAAAATTGATTTTTTGGTATAAGTCCATTGGTTTTTCAAGGGATTGGTTGCCGTCTCTCAGATCGACACTACACCAGATGGGCGCATGCTTTACTTGATTAGACGGCCACTTTCTATCTGGTATGGAAAGGGGTTGGTACGTTTTGTATTTTTGATGATTCATAATCGTTTCCTCCTTATATTTGCACATAAAAAAGCCTTCCTTCTCTATTATAAAAATAGAGACGAAAGACTTCGCGATACCACTCCAATTCGCCTTATAAAAAGGCGCACCTCAACAGATACAGGCGAAAAAACGCCGATATCTTGCCATGTTAACGTATGGCGAAACGTCTAAACCTACTGAGGAAAATGATCAATACATTATCAATCTTTCCTTTTGTTCAGCTAGCCACTCAAAGGCGAGTTCAGTCTCATCTGGATGCTGTTTCACACCAACCAACAGCTCTCTGCAATCCATCACAAACGTACTATTCCTCATCACAGTGTTTTCTATGCTTTTTATATAAAACATTAAATATACTCTACCATGCAACCCTGCAATTGTCAATGGATTTTTCATATGTTGCATGGCATCTACATTACGCGTCAGCCAATCAGCCGATTAATTGTTCCGATGACATTATCAATGACAAATGGCTTTCCGATGTGGGCATCCATACCAGAAGCCAATGTCTGCTCGATATCTTCCTTCAACACGTTCGCCGTCATGGCAATGATCACCATTGATTTTGCATCTGGCCTGTCAAGCGCGCGAATGAGCCTTGTGGTGCTACATCCATCCAGCACGGGCATCTGCATATCCATCAAGATTAAATCATAATAACCAGGCACAGACTGTTGCACCATATCCAACGCCATCTGCCCATTGAATGCTTCTTCACTCTTTATTTTTGTATCTGCAAGAAGCGAAATAACGATCTCACGGTTGATTTCTACATCGTCAACCACCAAAACACGAAGGTGTGATAGATCGGGTATATTGCTGGTGTTCGGTTTGTCTTTTGGCGTATCGGTGATGACATGTAACTTCTCATCTGAGGCGTCTACGATGTTCATCAAAACAGGCGCCGTCTTTTTGATTATTTTGGCTTTAATCGTAAATTGGAACACGCTACCCTTGCCTTGTTCACTCTGTACGCTTATTTCGCCCCCAAGCATTTCAACGATGCTCTTTGATATAGAGAGACCCAATCCGGTGCCACCAAATTTTTTGGCAATCGTATTGTCTGCCTGTTGAAATGCTTTAAACAACCGACCGACTTGCTCGTTGTTCATGCCAATGCCTTGGTCTTCAACATAAAAAGCGTATGTCACAACGTCGTCAACGGTCTCTAATTGTTTGGCAGAGAGAGTGATTGTTCCACCAGTAGGCGAGAATTTTACGGCATTCGATAGTAAATTAATCAGGACTTGGTTCAAGCGCAATGAATCCGTGCGGATGGCATCCGTTTCGATTTCGGCGATTAAGTTAATCGAGAGCCCTTGGTCTTTTGCCTTAGAGAGCATGATGGAAACGGCAAAATTTAAACTTTTGCTTAATAATATTTCATCCTCAGTCAACGTCATTTTTCCGGCTTCAATCTTCGATAGATCGAGAATATCATTAATAATACCAAACAAGTGTTGGGAAGAAATTTCGATTTTGTCAATGCACTGGCGTATTTTATCCGGGTTGCCAGAGCGCCGTGCCACCTGGGTCATGCCCATAATCGCATTCATAGGCGTTCTGATTTCATGGCTCATGTGAGATAGAAACATGCTCTTTGCTTGATTGGCCGCTTCTGCTTCATCTTTTGCCTGTGCAAGCACCGTGACGTCGGAAAGGGTCATCATCACACATTTGTCTTCGGGTGCGACCTCTTCCCCGTCAATTTTATGTAGCGCAAGGTTATAGACCTGATCTTGCTCGGCAATCGAATCAACCATCGTGATGATGGTTTCGAATACAGTGAGTTCTTCAGCCTCAAAGACAAGGTTGGCACGGGTACCCACTTCGGCAGACGCGGAGGACGAAATGATTTTGATAAAAATATCTTCATCGTCTGTGTCTAGGTTGTACAGTTGAATAAACGCAGCCATCGCTTTGTTTTTGTAGACAAGCTTTTTGTCGATTGTAAAAAAAGAGATGCATTCGGGCATATTATCAAAATGGCGGCAGATGATATCACTGGTTGTGTTCACGCCTTGGATGATTTTCGCGTAATCGCCTTTGTATTTGGTCGAATCTGCACGCAATGAAAATCGTCCTTGCCGTGTGGCCGTCAAGATACTTTCGGTGTCGTTGATCAAGGCAAATATGCTTAGGGATACGCGCGTAAACGCCTGTTCGAGCTGACCGATTTCGTCATTGCTTTCGTTCAGCACATCGATATTTGTTTTGCCTTCGGCCAATCGGTTGGCGGCCAATACCATTCTGCGCACAGGCCTTGTGATGGAGTGAATGATCAGTAGCCCCATAAACACCAATACAAAGATACCAAATACAATAACAAAAATCATGATGGCAACAACATGGGCAAAAAGTTGCTCCGCAGAGTGGCTGCTATTGTTGGCCTGCTCTTTATTCAGTGCAATCAGTTCTTCGATTGACTTATTGATCTCTTGTCCTTTGGGTTCAACGTTTGCTTGTAAGTATGTGATCGCCTCAGCTTTTTTGTCTTGTAGGATGAGTTCGTCCGCAATCTTAATCTCTTCCGCCCATATTTTTGTTTGCGCAATCAGATTGAGTACCATTTTGTGCTCTTGGCTATTCTCAGAGCCATTGTTGATGAGGGTTGTCGTGTAGTTGTTTAACTGTGTCTGTATATCATCCAGATGCCCAAGTAAGCCGTCATGTAGATTTTTTGCTGAGTCAGACGTGGCAATAATCGAATCACGAATGGCAACTTGTGATTGCCCAAACGAAATGCTCGCTTTTGAGATGCACACGAGCGGCTTGGCAACGATGTTTTCGTTGTAGTAAATAATTTCCTTTAGATTTAACAAGTTGAAAATCCCAATAAAACCTATGGAAACCGAAATCAGTAAAGCCAAGGCCAAAAGCGCAATGAGTTTCGATTTTATGGTAAGCTTCATCTACCTTCCCCCTCTGTAATAAGCTTCAATGCCAATATTATCACAGAAGATAAAGCTTAGCAACCTAGTTCGAAAAGAATAACAGGTTTAAAATGGTTTTGCAGTTCGCTGTGCGGTAGGAGAATTTTTTTTGATGGACACTTTCCAATGCCTGTTTGCAGCAAGGCGAAATAAAAACTTTGGAAATCTTGGTGTAATATAGATGTTTTCGGGCTTCTCTGATGGGCGGTCAAAGTCTTTCGCGAGTGTCTGTAAGGCGTGAAAAACATCAGCGTATACTTTTTCAGACGCCTTCTTCGGCATCTCTGCAAACATGGTGCCACCGCCGATGGCGACGCCGTATCTCCAATTTAGATGTGCCTTTTTACAAAAATGCGCGATGATTTCGAGCGCGCTTTCATTTTGTTTGGCATCGATAAAGCCATTGTTTACGATCGCATAAATGGGTTGATCAGTTTTTAGCTCTTTGAGATTGTCTTCCAGTATCGTTAAGGCCTCAATCAATTGAGAATGCAAGCAGTCTATATACAACGAAAAGACAAATACAATGATATCTGCTTCTATAATTTGTCGCATTTCTCTTCCGTCTGGCTCTGGAGATTTCAACAAATCAGAAACTTTGATTGTCGAAATATTGTGACTTGAAATTTCAGTCATAATATCGATAAATCCCCCCGAGACACTGTTTCCGGGCTTAGGGCTTCCGTTTATGGCAACGATATTTTTCATATGGCAACCTCCTTCGACATAAATAATGCGAGTTCTTTCATAGCAGTCGTATATTCTTCTAAATTGCCCATCACAAAAGACGCGCCAGCAGGGGAGTGAAAGTTTAAGTTGTTGCGCTCTAAAAGTTTTTGAAATGTTTTCTTTTCGCCCACCGTTACATTTGTGCCATATCCAATGGTTAGATAATTGGGGTAGCGGTCATACCGTTTTTTGTGGTGCGTCTCGCCATTGATCTTCTCAAAATCGGGCAAAACGAGGGGGATAATTCGATCGAGATAGCGTTTTATGTGGGCGCTATAACCGCCATACATGATCTCAGAAATAAAGACGACCGTATGGGAATTGATAAAAATTCTATTTAAGTCGTTGTTTATGTCATCTGTAAAAACGCAATAACCTGGTGTCTTCAGCCAACAGCCAAAGCACCCAACACAAGGTCGCATGTCTGCTTTTTTTAATACATGTGAAACAACCTCAAACCCTCTGTCATGCAAAGTTTTTTCTACATCTTTGGCGATGCTCTCGCCACAAAAATCCACTGCGCCTTCATCATATAGTAGTAGTGCCTGCATCTAAATCCACTCCATTCTTTATACAATTTAAAAAACTACAATACGCCATCGTCAACATTTCTTTTATCTCTTGATCGCCCAACGTCAATCGCTCGGTCACCATCATAACCGCAATGCCATGCGAATAAATCCACATGTTATAAAATAATAATTCTGCTCTCGCGGTATCGATGGACATGGTTTGTGCCATGGCTTCATATATTTTTTTGTTGGTATCGCTTTCCATAAAACGCTTCAAACTTATTTTTTCTCCATCACCCGTAAGGAATAGAGAAAAGAATAAATTTTTTTCTTCAATTGCAAATTTGATATACGACAACCCGATATTGAAGAAATAATGGTCTTCTTCGTTGTACTTTAATAAATATGCATAAAAATATTCTTTAATGTAAATAAGCAACTCCGTTTTTAACGAATCCATTTTGTCATATATGCGAAAAATGGGTTGCGTAGAACAATTCATTCTGGTGCCGATCTCTCTTACGTTCATGGCATCGATGCCGTGCTCTCTGACGATTTGAAAAGCTGATTCTAACACCATTTCTTTTGTGATTTTTGGTTTAGGGGGCATATGGTTTCCTCTTTATACTAAAATAACATACGTTACGTAACGTATGTTATTTTATCAGTGGCTTTATTATTTGTCAACATGCAGTGGCTTAACGTGAAATAAGTCAAGTGGGAAAGTTGCGTTATACTACTTTATGTCAATCTTAAAGGTATCTCCAGCATTACCAATAAATGCAATCATCCCATTTTCAGGTAATTTCACAGTATTATTGCCGCTTACGGTTGTAAAATTTACACAAACACCATTTTCATCATACACCACAAACGCGCTGTCTTGTGGCCGTTTGACTGTCATCAGTTTGTTTTCTAAATCTGAGCCTACTTTAAACCACTTCGTATACCCGTTGGTTTGAATTGTGCAAGTGGAACTCTTGTCACCGCAGATTGTCGGAATATAATCTTCACCAATAAAGTTGAAGCCTCTTGCCGCAAGGTACTCAACATTGTCTTCAGTATAGAAATGCAAATCAGTGACGTCTCTTGTCGTCAAAGTGTTTACTGCATTATTTTCATCAATTATTTTACATCCGCCATAAGCATATCCTATTTCGAAGTCGACAACTATCTCCATTGGTGCGAAAGGGGAGGGAATAAAATAAAATTGCGACGTGGGCGTATCATCAGCTAAATAGTATTTTTTACCAGCTCTTTTTTTCCATGCAGCCAAAATAGTATCATGAGTTAAGATGGAAATAGGCTTTAATTTTTGATAGCTGTAGCCTTTCCAAACGACTTGACCTACTTCAGGAATGGTAATATAGATATCGGTCTGCAAATAGACATTGCCATTTTTCTGCTTCTCAAAGCTGATCGTAATGCTGCCATCAGCACTCTTGAATTTGCCATCGTCTGTAAAGACATATTTTTGGGAAGGCACCATTCCATTTAGAAGCGCGGGCATTATGAACTCGCCGTTATCGATCGCTATTTTCACGATTGTTCCCTGATTCGATGCATATACGCCAGAATGCTCCTGTATGTTGTCTGGCAAGAGCGCTGATTTTGTTGGGGCATGAAACTTCTGGATGGATGCAATTTGCTTAATGATGTTTTTTTCTTTTAGTAGCTCCTGCAATATAGACGCCGCGAAAATATAATTGTAGATGGATAAACCTCCAGAGGATATAACCGCCATTGATATATGATAGTCAGGAATCGAGATTAAAAAGGCATGGTATTGGAGTGAATCTCCACCTTTGCAAACCGCTTTAACACCAAATTGTTTAAACGGCATTGCGTTAACATTATCCCAGCCCAGGCCATATCCAAAGAGATTTTCATCATCGTCTTTTGGCCAAATTCCTTTTTTATACTCTGCGGCACCCATTGCAATTGCTGATGATTTGGATAATATGTCGGGCCTCTTGCCAATTAGTATCTCAGAAAATTTACACATGTCTTGGGCGGTTGAATAAAGCCCGCCAGTACCAAGTATCGCTATTGTTTCTACTGGCAATGCGCCGTCATACATCGGCATATACGTTTTTGCAAGATGATCGCGATTAAAATCATCAAGAGGCGTTTTTGTATTGGTAATGCCAAGGGGTTCGAAAAATGATTTGGATAGAAATGCATTAAACTTCATGCCACTGATGCGCTCGACCAATATCTCAAGCAATGTGAATCCATCATTACAGTATTCGGACATTTCACCTGGTGTAGACTTTAGCCTATCGCATTTTAGCGCCGATAATAAAGTGTCGTGTGCGTATGTGCCATTGTCATTAAACAGCATCGATCCTTTAAAATGAGTTCCATAGAGGCCGGATGAATGATTCATTAGCATGCGGGGTGTAATTTGCTTATATCTTTCATCAGCCATTTTAAATTCTGGTATATACGTAGTGAGAGGTTCGTCAATCTCTAATTTTCCCTTGTCTGATAGTGACATAGCGGCAGCGGTAACGTACATTTTGCTAACCGACCCAATACCAAGCATATCATTTTCATCTAAAGATTTGCTCTGGCTCTTATCAAAGACGCCTTTGTTACCGCTTAACGTGATAGAGCCCTGCTCAATGAGTGCATATTGTATGCTCGTTACGCCGTACTGAGATACTATTTTAGAGGCAATGTCATCTGCCTTTTCCGCTATATTACTTTTTATTTTTTTCATCATTTTGATCTCCTCCAATTTTTTAATGTTCGGATAGCAGGCAGACAATTGTTTCTTCTAGCGTCTGTATCATGTTTTCAAGATTAATTCCATCTGCTAGTTTTTCATATTCAGCTCTCGCTTCAGACTTACTTAAAAAAGTTAATGTCCTTTCGATGCCTTGAAAAGATAATACAATTAATATTGCTATTTTTTCAATTGTGATCTTGGGCTTGAATTTGCCATTTTCAACGTTGTCCCTTATAAACTGAATAAGCATTTTGCTAAAGTCTTCATTTATTTTATTGCTCTTTATGCAGTGAGAGATTTTAATTCCTCTTTCCGGATCGCTTAAAAAGATTGCGTTTATCTCATAAGCCAAAACCCCATAGTGCGCAGAAGTTTTTGCAAAATAGCTTCTCATATATGCAAATATCTTTTGCAGAACAGCGATTGGCTCGTCCTTCGTTTGGAAAATGTCCTGCAAGTCCAACCCAAAATTGATTTCATCATTATACCTGTTTAGCATTGCCACGAAGATCTCATCGATATCTGAGAAATAGCGATAAATGCCACCTTGGCTGATCTCGCACTCTCTTACAACATCCCTCATTGTAACGGAATACGCTGGCTTTTTCATGCATACTCTAAATGCTGCATCAATAATGTGATTTTTTTTATCTACAAAATATTTTTCATTTACCTTCGGCATGGTTGTCTCCTTTCTTAATATAAATGAACTGTATGTCATTATAATATATTAAGATGACACTTGTGTCAATATAATTTTGAAAATCATTCATAAAATCGCAATCTCTTAAAGTGAAATTATTCAATCATTGTTGTTTCCAATCAAAATAGAATATGTTATAATCTCTCATGCTTATACAGTTGATGGTGTTATACACATAGGAGGGGTTTATTATGGCAGAAAAAATGAATCTTACAGCGGATGATGTGAGAAGAATTGTTAAAGAAGAGAAGATTGATTTTATCAGGCTACAGTTTGTTGATATACTGGGCACCATGAAGAACATTGCCATTACGGCAGACGAACTAGACAAGGCACTTGCCAATGAAATGATGTTTGACGGTTCATCCATCGAGGGCTTTGTACGAATCGAAGAATCGGATATGTATTTGCGTCCGGTGCCTTCTTCGTTTGTGGTGATGCCTTGGTTCGAAAATCATAAAGTGGCGAGAATGATCTGCGACATTTACAGACCAGACAATACGCCTTTTCAAGGCGACCCCCGATATGTGCTTCGAAAAGCCATTACAGAGGCAAAGGACATGGGCTTTGATTTTTTTGTTGGGCCTGAGTGTGAGTTCTTTTTGTTTCACAATGATGAACATGACAATCCGACAACCAATACCCATGACGAAGCGTCTTATTTCGACTTGGCACCCATCGACAACGGAGAGATTGCCCGTATCGACATGGTGAAAACGCTATTGCAAATGGGCTTTAATGTGGAGGCGGCGCACCATGAGAATGCCCCGGGGCAACACGAGATCGATTTCAAATATAGTGATGCGCTTCACTCTGCCGACAACATCATTACCTTCAAACTTGTGGTGAAGGTAGTGGCGAAGAAGAACGATTTACATGCGACGTTTATGCCGAAGCCTTTAAACAATGAGTGCGGGTCAGGTATGCATTGCAACATGTCGTTATTTAAAGATGGGAAAAATGCTTTCTATGATGAAAATGATGAGAAGGGCTTGTCACAGGATGCCTATTACTTCATCGGTGGGTTGATCAAGCATGCCAAAGGCATGACCGCCATCACAAACCCTATCGTCAATTCATACAAACGGTTGGTGCCGGGGTATGAAGCACCGGTTTATATTGCATGGTCGCCGGGAAACAGAAGCCCGCTCATCCGTGTGCCATCTGCCAGAGGCATCGGAACCAGAATCGAATTAAGACATCCAGATCCATCTTGTAACCCATATTTGGCATTGGCCGTTATGCTTTCGGCAGGTCTCGATGGCATCAAAAACAAAATCGAACCGCCAGAAACAACAGTTCAGAACATATACGACATGACAGAAGAGCAATTAAAGCAAACAGGCATCGAAAAGCTTCCATCCGATTTGAATGAGGCACTAGAAGAGTTGCTAAAAGACGAATTGGTCGTGAAGACATTGGGCGAACATGTCGTTGAAAACTATGTGAAGGCCAAAAAAATCGAGTGGAATGAATATAAAAACTTGGTGCATCCATGGGAAATCGGAAAATATTTGAAATTATACTAAAAATTTTATTTAACGATTGCAAATATGTAGTTTGTATGATATAATCCAAAATTGTTGAATACGGATGTTCCGCTTTTGTTTGATCTATATTTTCCGATCATTATCAGGATAAATATAGTAGAGTTTCATCAGGCTACGCTTGCCATGCAGGGTAGTTTACATTAAGAACATCTTTGAGGGAAGGAGGAAATTATCCTTATGAATGATATTATTAGAGAAATTGAAAGCGCACAGCTTAAAAGTGAAGTAGCCGCGTTTGCAGTTGGCGACACTGTGCGTGTTTATTCAAAGGTTGTAGAGGGCACAAGAGAAAGAATCCAAATGTTCGAAGGCGTTGTTCTGAAAAGACAAAACGGTAGCGTTCGTGAAACGTTTACGGTTAGAAGAATTTCTTATGGCATCGGCGTTGAAAGAACTTGGCCGTTACACTCACCTAGAATCGACCGCATCGAAGTCATCAGACACGGTATCGTTAGACGTGCAAAACTAAACTATCTTAGAGATAGAATTGGTAAATCAGCGCGTGTAAAAGAAGATATTAATAAAAGAAGTAAATAAGGCCGTTTAAAATAGAATCTACTATAAAATTTAAACCGTCCAACATACCATTGCTTGGGGTCAACAGATATACGTCGACCCCAACGTGGTTCATAAACAGAATTGGCTGCTCAAACACGCAAAACGTTTTGAAGACAGCCTTTTTTTGTGTCACAATAAAAGAGGAATGAGCATATGAATATTCAGTGGTACCCTGGTCATATGACCAAAACAAAACGGATGATGGCAGAGAATATTTCTCTTGTGGATATCGTGATCGAGTTACTGGATGCGAGAATTCCGTATAGTAGCAAAAATCCGGATATCGATACC
>JAVBJY010000131.1:0-11541 GCA_031546735.1 Eubacteriales bacterium | reverse complement strand
TTCTTTTCATCGACGATTTCTTGTATGGTCTTGTCTTCTGGCGTGAGATCACCTTCAGCCGTCTGCGTTGTCGTTTCATTTACTTCGTGCAATGCATCGACGATGTCTAGGCCGGTCGTTTGGATGTGTCCGTGAAGGTCGCTGAGTTCGCTCTCTTTGATTGCCGTATTTACCCCTCTGGAACGGTCGATGCTGATTTCGCTTGCCAGGATAGTGGCAGACCCTTGCATCTTTTTCTTGGTGGTGGCCGCAGTTTGTAGATCGTCTAGCGAACGATCGGCCTCTAGTAGGTTTTTGGCGTCGGCACTGATCGTGGCTGTGTCACCGTCTTGGCTGGTGTCGGTGTTGTCGTCCTTCTTCTTCTCAGTCTTTTTTTCGGCTGCTTTTAACGCCTCTAATTCTCGGGCGTGTTTGGCTTGCTCTAATGCGTCAATTTGGTTTTGCAAATCTTCAAGCTGTGTTTTCTTTGCGTCTGCGTCTAGCATATCATTTTCGGATACGCTTTTCATGCGTTCACGTAGCTTGTCGATGAGGTTGTCCTCTGAGAGTTGATTGTTATAGGGCGAACTTGCATTTTGTTTCTGTTTCTGCTTTTGCTCTACTTTCTGCCCTTTGTGTTTTTGAGAATGTAGAGATGTGGTTTGCTGTGATGAAGCCGATCGTATGTCCATGGTTGATCTCCTTTTCCTGCTATAGATTTTAAAGAGATAGTATGCAGTCATTTACACTATCGGCATAAACCATATCTACCATTATCTACAAACTTTTAACCACAAAAAAAATGATACAATGTGCACAGTCACGCGCATCTTGTATCACTTCTTTTGTTTTGTATAAACTTATGCGTTTTGCAAGTATGCGTTGATTTCATCTACAAGCGTATCAACATCCATGCCGTGCACTTGCCCAGCTTCTTCTAGTGTCTCGCCTTGCGCGGATGGACAACCCAAGCAGTGAAGCCCAGCGCGCAACAAAATCGGCGCAACACCAGCATCAATCTCTAATATTTCTCCGATAATCATGTCTTTTGTAACGTTTTCGCTCATTTCATGTTCCTCCTATTTAATCTCATTGTGTATAAAGAATCTATGGGTGTTTCCACAGGTTAAGCTTGTGGTGTATAGCCAAGCAATTTAAAGGAAGGGCGTCCGGACAAGAGGCTCTTGCTTTCTACGCGGTCGCCGGTAGACTTAATGTCTTTCCAATACCTGAAAACGGCTTTGCCCAATATTTTATTTTTCTTCACATATTGATCTGTCCAAAACCGAGAATCCTTTGAAGACTCTCTGTTGTCGCCCAACATGAAGTAGCAGCCTTCGGGCACATGGTAGGGTCCATAATTGCCTGTCGGTATGCCGTTCACAAAAGAATCGTCGAGGGGCTGCTCTGCGCCGTCGATGTATACCTTGCCGTCAGCAATCTGCACCGTTTCGCCCGGCAATCCGATGACCCTTTTTACAAACAATTGGGTTTCGTCGTCAGGAAATTTGAAAACAGCAATGTCAAACCGTTTTGGGTCGCCCGTCATGTAGGATAACCTAGATGCAATCAGCCTGTCGCCCGGCATGATGGTGTTTTTCATAGAACCTGTTGGCACCTGTGCATTCACGATAATGAACGTTGTGATGATGTATGCAAAAATAGCGGCAGATGCAATTGTTTTAACCCAACTCCACACCTCCTTTTTGACCTCCTCCGATATCCGTTTCTTTTTGACTTCGGCTTCGCCCTCGGGTACATTCTTTTCTTCGTTTTCGTCCAAAATAATCTCTCCCTTTATTTTTTTCCACTGCCTCATGCGGCGTATGAGAAAATTTGTCACTCTGATAGTATAGTATAATCGTATCTGTCGATTCCGTCAATCAGTTTTCCCACCTATCGCGCGGGTGATGCAGTGGCATAACAAAATAGATTGACTTGTGGTCATTTATATGCTATAAATTCATTAATGACTATCGGTCAATAAAAAAGTTCGCTCTGCGAACTTTTACCAACTGTTCATGAAGCACCGCGACAGGTCGCGGCTAGGAATAGTGCGGAGCACTTTCCTAGCAGATAAAATACGGAGGTATCGCATGAAGATGAAAACAAAACGAATCGCTTTGACAATGGCCCTTTGCATGGTGCTGTCTCTGCCTGCATATGCGGCCCAAACGGATCAAAACATGGCAACAGATGCCAGTGCGCCAAAGCCAATCACAATAGACGAAGCAGTGCAACTGGGTCTTAAAAACAATCTGTTGCTTGAAAAGGTAAAAGTGAAGGGCGAACTAAGCAGCTTGACCAGAGACAACGCAAGCGACACGAAGACCCGCATGGTGGACGCTGAACAGGCGCTGAATCGTGGTGAGGGCGCACTTCAAAACGGATCGGCGGATGTGTATGGGGGCATTGACCAGGTAAACTCGGCACAAGCGGCGCTAGAGAGTGGCGTTGCACCGGCAGACATTCCCATACGAAACCCAGAGGACGGCACCTACCTGTTTACCGTGCCAAAAGGTCAACACATTGCGGCAGTGTTAGAAGAGCACGAGATGTCTGGCTTTTATACCCAGGTTGTGGCGGCGGCACAAGCAGAGATTGATAAAAACCGCGCCACATTGAACGACGGCTTGTACAGCTTGGAAAACTCCTCCAGATCGTATAACACCCAAAAATCCAAATACACGGCGTCAATGTCGTATGCCATGTCAACCATATCGAGCAAGCTTGGTCTATCTGTCATCAATACATTAGACACAGAGCCGATGGCAGACTTGCTTGACCTGATGGCGCGCAAGAACAACGAGATTACACAATATTCATATGATATTTATAAAAACCAGATCGCTCTACTCATTCAAAACAATTACTACGACGCGATAAAGGAAGAAAAATTGTTGGCACTGAAAGAGAAAACCGTAGAGCGGGCCAAAACCCAAGCAGAATTTGCGGCGGCGTCATATGAAGCCGGTGCAAAGGCGAAGGACGACATGCTGATGGCGAAATCATACTACGATGGAACAATGATTGACTACGACATGCAAGTGAAGGCGTATCACAATGCACTACTGGAACTGAGAAAAAATATGGGCGTGAGCGCCACGTTGCCAATTGGCCTTGTGGAGGTAAATGTGTTAAGCGCAGAGACATATGACGTAGAGCAGGGCATTGTGTCGGGGGCGAAGACAAGGCTTGAAGTGAAGACCGCCGACGCACAAAAGGAAGTCTACGACGGGCTATTTGAAGCGGTACACGATTCGAACTTTATCTGGCAAGACAACGAATATAAAGAAGCGCAACTCCTCATCAAAAACGCAGAGGTTGACTGCAAGCTGAGTCGGCTCAACGTAGAAAACGCCATTAGACAATCCTACGAGACGTTTGTGGCGGTGCAGAGCGCACTAAAAAACACAGAAGAACTACAGGCAAACGCGGAGGAAGCACTCGAAATTGCAAAATACAAATATGACGCGGGCTTTGGCGCAGACAACGCGCTCTTACAAAGCTTCAATCTGCAAGGGATGTCGGGCACCATTATGGAAGTCATTGCGGCAGACGAAAATCTACTGAGCATTCAAGAAAAAATAGTAGAGCTAAAAAATGGCTGTAACCTTGCAAAAGCAAAATACTTGAATGATATCGGCGTGTTTGCGTATTAAACAGCTTCTTAGAGTAGGAGAGATGGGATGAACATGAAAAAGCAGTGGTCAAAACCAAAAGTAGGGAAAGTAGCACGGGTTGTGTTAATCGGTGTGCTCATTGTGGGCATGGTTGTCGCTTGCATCGGGTTGGTCAAAAAGGCGAACATCTTTGGGGTTAGCAAACAAGGCGAAACAATCTCGTTCGAGAACGAAGGGCTTGTGGTGCAAGGCACGGTGCAAGCGACGGAAACGAGTATCAACACGAAGGTGCCCGGTCGCATCGTACAAATCTTTGTAGCGGAAGGCGACGCCGTAAAGGCAGGAGACAAATTGGTTGAAATCGGGAGCGACGAGCTAAACGCGAAAAAGGAACAAGTGCAATCGACCATTGAACAAGCCCAAGCCGGATTAGACGCGGCATACGGTCAAGTTGCGCAAGCAAAGGCGGGGGTATTGGCGTCTGAATCGTTGGTCGAGCAAGCGAAGGCAGGCGTTGCATCGTCAAAAGCGTTGATCGAGCAAGTAAAGGCGGCGATTGCCGCGGCAGAGGGCAAGGCAAAGGAAGCAAGCGCAGGGCTTGACGCGTCGAGCAGACAACAGGAAGCGGCGGCGGCGGTACAAGAAAAGGCAGACAACGGCGCGCGGCTACAAGAGATTGCGCAAGCACAGGCGGGCTATGACTTTTTGAAATCTACATATGATAGAGTGGCAGACCTTGAAGCAAAAGGTGCGGTTTCGAAGCAAAAATTAGAAGAAGTGAAGGTACAGTTGGATGTGGCGGCGCAGACCCTTAGCATCGCAAAAGAAGGGGCAAGAGCAGAAGACAAGGCGGCGGCATCTGCTGTAAATGAGCAAGCAAAAGCAGGGGTTGTGGCGGCACAGACGCGCATCGAGCAGGCAGAAGCGGGTGTGTCGGCGTCGCAAGCACAGCTTACGCAAGCGATGGCGGGGGAACAGGCGTCGCAAGCACAGCTTGGTCAAGCGATGGCAGGGCTTACGGCGTCTAAAGCGACGTTAAGCCAGGCGGAAGCGAACATAAATGTGCGAAAAGCACAAATTGCACAGGCACAGGGTGGACTAAAAGAGGTCGAGGCCTATTTGAACGACACTGTGATTAAAGCACCATCGGATGGCATTATGACGTCTATTTACTCCAACGCCGGCGAGCTTGTGAGCACGGGCACGGCCATCGGCACGTTGAGCGACATGAAACATGCGTGGATTACAGTCAACGTAAAAGAAACGGATATGGGCATGGTGAAGGAAAACGCGCCAGTCGAGATCAAGCTATTATCAAATCCAGACGAAGTGCGAACAGGCGTTGTGGCGGCGATTAACAGGCAACCCGATTTTGCCACCAAGCGGGCAACAACACAAAACGGTGATTTTGATATCGTCTCCTATGGTGTAAAAATCAAAATCGAGGGCGAGGATGAAACTGTATTTGCAGGGATGACGGCATACGTGAATTTTTTTAAATAGGTGGGATTGAGATATGGAATTTTTACATGAATTAAAACATACCAATCTACTCATCATTTTATTTGTTATCCCGGTTGTCGTCGTTTTGGCGTTGGGGTGGGAGTTTCAAAAAGGGGTGATTGGTGACGTTCCGTTTGCTGTCCTCGACAACGATAACTCGGGGTTAAGCCGGACGGTGATCCAAGCCTTTCAAGACAGTGGTACGTTTGAGATCACCTATGCAAGCACCGCCGAGGCAATCGAAGGTGCCATACAAGATGGCACCGTGCGTGCCGCCATGATCATCCCAGAACACTTTGAACGAGACGTAAAAACAGCAAAGTCTCCGACGATTTTGATGGTATATGACGGTGCGGCCATGTCTGTTACGAGTACGGTCAAGGCAAAGGCGACAGAAATACTGGGCACGCTAAAAGTGGGCGTCACCATGAAACAGCTACAGGGGCGGTTGAACATGAGCGAGCAGAAAAGCTTGCATGTGGCGATGCCGATTGAAATGGATACAAGAAATTTATATAACCCTACAAAAAATATGGGCTACTTTTTATTGCCCGGCGTCGTCATTTCGATTACCCAATCGGCGCTTGCCCTTGTCTGCGCGTTGGGTATGTCTATCGGCAAAGGCAAAAAGGCGTGCTACGCCGCCAAGAAAATTGCCTTCTATGGCATTTTGGCATGGGTCACGTATACGACCAATATTCTCGTGTTGGTGCATGTGTATCAGTTGCCAATGAATGGAAATTTGTATACGGTTTTGGCGTTGGGTGCGGGGCTGTGTTTTGCTATTTCGGCCTTTGGATGCGCCATCTCTGTATGGATTCGGAACGGATATACTGCGATTATGGCGGTGGGGATGCTGGTTGTGCCAAACATGGTCATGGGTGGCTATTCATGGCCATTTATCGCGATGCCTGCCTTTTACCAACGCATGTGTGTGTTTATCCCGTTTTATCATGTGGCAAATAGCGTGCGAAGCATCATGCTCTCGGGTAGCGTGGACCACCTAGCCGATCATTTTTTATACACCATCTATTTTGGGCTTTTTTCGTACTGCCTTTGCGTTCTCGGTCTGTATGTTTTGGATGCCCCGGCAAAAAAACAAGGGGAGGGGGAAGTGGCGCATGTTTCTTAACGATTGTCTAACCGAATTGAAGATGATATTCAAAACGCCGCCGTTGCTTACGCTGACGTTGGTTGCGCCACTGCTCCTTTCTTTTTGGTTTGGTGGCGTTTATTTGAGCAATTATTTGGATCACATTCCGGTGGCTATTTTGGACGCAGATCAATCGGGGTTGAGCCGTCAACTTGTTTCTTATATCGCACAAAACGAGAGAGTCAATGTGGTCTATCATGTAGACAAGGAGACAGATTTAGTAGAAGCGATAGAAGAGAAAAAGGTGAGCGGCGGCATCTATATCAAACAAGGCTTGGCAGAAAGCATCAAGAAGGGTGAACAAGGGCAGGTGTTGGTGCTTTGCGACGGCACAAATACAATCATCGGCAGTAATGTCTACGCGGCCATTGCCACCATCGTGCAGACCGTATCGGCCGGGGCCAGCATCAAGGTCATTGGCGTGACAGGCGGCATTCCTCAGCAGATGGCCAAGAACATTGCGCTTTCATTTAATACAGGTGAGCGAATGTTGTTTGACCCAAAGATGTCGTACATGAGTTATCTCACAATCGGATATGTCACCATTTTTATCCAACAGCTGACGCTGTCGGCACTGGGGCTTATGATTTATCGAAATCGTGGGCAGGTGGCAGAAAAGCGGACGCTAGCACAAATCTTTGCGAAGCTTTTCAGCTATTGGGCGATCATAGGTGGCATGTTTTCTCTCGCGATTATTTGCATGCAACGGGTGTATCATGTGCCGATTACAGGCAGTTTTCTGTTGGCATATGTGTTGGCGACCGCTTTTGTCATTGCACTCATACCGCCCATTTTGGTGTTGGCTTCGATTTTTAAAACCATCGACAAGTATGCGCAGTTTTGCTTCATGATGTCGATGCCGCTCTTTTTGACCGCGACCTATGTTTGGCCGATCTGGGAGATGCCGAAGGGGCTTCTTGTGATTGTGCGGATGCTATGGCCGTTTATCAACTTTAGTGAACCGTTTCAAAGAATATTGGTGAAGGGCGCGTCTTTTCATGCCATACAGGGTCATCTGCTTGGGTTGGCCATCTATACGGTGGTGTGGATGCCGGTGGCGCTCTTTATATTTAAGAAAGCATATACCAAAACAAAAGAACATGACGAAGGGAGTCTTACGGATAGTGGGCAAAGCGCAGGAGAACAAACAGCATAAGGAGAAAAAGCTACTCGAAGCGGCGTATGACTTGTTCATCGACAAAGGCACACTGCAAACGTCGATTGATGACATTGTGAAAAAGGCGGGGCTTGCCAAAGGGACATTTTATTTATACTTTAAAGACAAGAACGACATTTCAGAGCGTCTCATCAAAGGCAAAGCGGCACAGTTATTCGGCGAAGCGGCGGGGCACGTAAGAGCCCAACAAAGTGAAGTAGACGGGGTTGAGTTTTTAAGGCGGGTCATCGATTATATCATTGGCAAGTTGGCACAAGACAAACGCTTGATGCAGTTTCTACATAAAAATCTATCCTTTGGCGTGTTTAAAAACTTGACAATTAACCCAACAGATGACGACCAAAATACCGTTCTTGATATGATTAAACAAAATTTCACAAGGTCAGGTCTTGTGCTTGACAACCCTGATATGACCATTTTTATGATTATTGAACTTGTGTCGGGTACATGTTATAATGCCATTGTATTTGAGCAACCGATGAACATTGAACAGTGCCGACCATATTTGTTTGAAGCAATGAAGTGCTTGGTGTTGCAAGGGGTAACTGCTTAGTTTTCGATTCAGTTGACGACAGCAGTATTTTGATATGCGAGCCTTTCTTTTTATGGTATGATTGTGTCGGACAGATAATTTTGCAAAATGAGACAGCTATGATGAGGTGGGTATAAATGAAAAAAAGTAATTTGGTTACATGGGTATTGGTTCTCGCGATCCTCTTGATCGGAACGTCGTATGCCTATGGCAAAGCAAAAAACAATTTTGATGCAGACGCAGCGGCAGAGCAAAAGACGGATGCACAAGTGAAAAGTAGCGAAGAGCCCATTGCGATTCCAGACTTTGCCCTATACGACTACGACACAAACAAAGTCAATTTTTCAGACTTTGCAGGCAAGACAGTCGTCTTAAACTTGTGGGCCAGTTGGTGCCCGCCGTGCAAAGCAGAAATGCCGGAATTTAACGAACTAGACAAACAGTTTAAACAATCTGGTGAGGCGGTGCTTTTGTCCATTAATTCGACAGACGGTCAACAGGAAACAAAAGAAACAGCACTTGAATTTCTTAAAAAGAACCAATATACAATGGACGTTTACTATGATGAAGGGCTCACGATTGCCGCCATGTTTGGGATACGAAGCATGCCAGTCACCCTTGTAATCGACAAAAACGGAAATTTGTTTGATTATGCAATGGGACAGACGACAAAAGAAGTGGTTCTTCAAATGGTTACGAAAGCCAATGAGGTGAAATAGTGTATCTCCTTATTTTTTTTGAAGGTATTCTTGCCTTTATTTCCCCGTGTATTTTGCCCATGTTGCCCATTTATTTTATATATTTGGCAGGGAATGCCGAACTGGTGGATAAAAGAAGGCTCTTGATCAATGTGTTGGGATTTGTGTTGGGGTTTACGTTGGTGTTTGTCTTACTTGGCGCAAGCGCAACGGCACTTGGCGCTATCGTACAGAACAATAAATTGCTCATTCAAAGAATAAGTGGCGTCATTATTGTCATCTTTGGACTAAATTTCTGTGGGCTGATCCAGATTCCATTTTTGAACTACGAAAAAAGATTCAGCTCGGACGTGTCCAAACTGAAATTTTTTTCATCGATCGTGTTTGGCGCAACTTTCTCTTTTGGGTGGACGCCGTGCCTCTCTACATTTTTGGGCACAGCGCTTTTGCTTGCGGCAAATAAGGCGTCTCTGCTTCAGGGGATTTTGTTGCTTTTGCTGTTTTCCGCTGGGCTTGCGATACCGTTTCTCATCAGTGCCATCATCTTTGAACGCCTTACCCCCGTATTAAAATTTATTAAAAAACATCTGCGGCTTGTCAATGTTGTTTCGGGTGCTTTCCTCATTTTGGTGGGGCTGTCGCTTGCCTTTGATGTGTTTGGCTATTGGTCTGCGTTGTTTTATGTTGCTTAGGGATTAAGGCTGTAATGTATATTACCACAATATAAACAGATAATAAGGCAGTGTACAATCATTCATTACGCTTTTGATTCACAAAAAATCCAGCGGTTTGCGGATTTTTTGTGAATCAGTTTAGTGTAAGTTATGATCGAGCGTACACTGCCTAAACGCGTAGAGATTGCTTGCTAAATTTTTGGAATAAATCAGGAGGAACGAAATGAGTCACAAAATTGATGAAAGAAAAGATGGTATACAGAAAATAAAAAAAGACATTGAAAATACACAGCTTAATGTAGAGTTTTCCAATGACATGATGGATACGGTATCAGATATGGCAGTAAAGCAGGAGCTTGAAGAAAAAAACGAGCGAAGGTTAGAAGCAATAGATTCTATGGTAAAAGATGTAAACCGAAGGGTACTGGATTAGAATATCATTTTAAACATTGATCCCTTATGCAATATACGCCGAAACGCTAAAGAGGCCGCCTGTAACCCTGTAGCGGTTTAACAAATCATGAAGAAAATGTTAAACCACGATAAAAGTTACAGGCGGCCTTTTATACGAATCTTTTGTAATTTTAAGAGGCACTCTCAGTTGTCGACAAGGGAGCCTAAGAATTCTAGTTCGCTTTCATTTGTAGCTTATGAATCGCATCCGCCGACAATTTAGTCCACTTCATAATGTTTTCGATTGGCGCTCCGTCTCGGAGCATTTCTTTTGCAATCTCTAGTGTTTTTTCCTCTCGGGCAACTTCAAAATCCAAAACTAGCTTTTCTGCGAGCATATTTGCCACCCCTTCCTCTTTGAACAACTCAATATTTCCATATAAATGTTTATACAATTTTTCTAGTAGTCCTATCAGAACATGACAATCTCCACTGGATATGTTACCAACGCGTTGATTTTCCTCAATCGATTTTATAATTCCATTATTCATGAGTTCTTTTAGTTCAGAAGCATTTTTAGCGGTAGCACCTTTCGAGATGTCATTTCTTAATTTCAACAAATATAATGGCATTAGTATGACCATACGCTGCTTGTTTAATTCTTCAATAGAGTAATCCAAAAGCTTCATTGTGGGCACGGTATACGCAAACTCATTTTTATCTGCTGTTCTTATAATCAAAGATACTTCGCTTGGTGTATTTCGACCAGACTCTAGGTAAATGATTTTTGCTTGAGGCAATGTCAGGATTATTTTATCGCCTTCAGCGACTTTATATTTTAAAGCCTCTTGGAAGCCATACTCAAAAACCCTAATCACGATTGTTGCATCATTGTCAATCTGGCATTCGATGTGAAACTTATCCTTACTATTTACGGTCAAAATTGCATCGGCTATGATTCTATCTAAATTATCTTTTATGCTCTCTGTCCAGTTGTAAATGATCTCGCTATCAAGTGCTAAACTTTTCTCAAATAAAGCATTTATCAAATTTATAACAGCGGTGTTCGATAGGGTTAAAATACGTTTCATCGTCTTGTCATATATTTGGTTAATATTTTCTGCCAACGTAACACCCACTTAAATTCTGAATTATTGTAACGATGTATTCCCAATCACTGCTTATAAAATTATTATAACATAACAATTCCTAATGCTCAACGAAAAATCGAGAACACGGAATAAGCCATAAATCGGATCGCTTTTTCTTCGTTTACACACAGTCGATACAGTTGCAATAACGACAAAAAGCAAAGAATGTCTCTCGCCCTAAACAATATGGCAAGAGACATTTTAAAAAAAACTAGCATCCAAACTGGTTTACTGCACTTCTATTTCTCAACACTAGACAGCGACACGATCATCTCAACGTGTGGTGAGAAGATATAATGGATGTTCTTTATTAAGGTTGAATCACCATTTTGGTTGTTTTAAAATTTTTACAATTCAGGTAAGCGTGACAATCCTAGTTCGCTTTCATTTGTAGTTTATGAATCGCATCCGCCGACAATTTAGTCCACTTCATAATTTTTTCGATTGACTCTCCGTCTCTGAGCATTTCTTTTGCAATTTCTACTGTATTTTCTTGTTTTGTTTTCTCCCGAATGATTTCAAAATCCAAAACTAACTTTTCTGCCAGCATGTTCGCCACCCCTTCCTCTTTGAACAACTTAATATCGCCATACAATTGTTTATACAGTTTATCAAGTAAACCTATCAAAACACGTCTATCTTCACTGGATATATTGCC
>JAVBJY010000193.1:0-8922 GCA_031546735.1 Eubacteriales bacterium | reverse complement strand
GAATCGGCCATGGAAACAAGCCTGTCTGCCTCGTCAAACACAATAGTCTTGACAAAGTGCGTCGTTAGCTTTTTCTCGTCGTGCAGGTCGAGTAGCCGACCCAAAGAGCCGACGACGATACGCGGCTTTTGTTTTAGCTGTTCGAGCTGTCTTTTTTTGCTTGCACCGCCGATGACAAGGGCGGGTTCTACCCACGGCATGCCTGCCCCTTGCACCAAATTCTCGATCACCTTATGCACTTGTAGCGCGAGTTCGTGGGTCGGCGTCACAATAATGGCCTGCGGTTTTTTGATGTCTTCCTGTAGCTTTGCCAAAATTGGGAGTACATACGCCAATGTCTTGCCCGTGCCTGTGTTGGCCACCATGACGATGTCTTTGCCCTCTAGTAAAACGGGAATGGCTTGTTCTTGCACGGGGGTTGGTTGCACAACACCCATCTTTGCAAGGGATGAAAGAATATTTTTTTGAATAAAATCTGAAAAACTCATACGTAATCTCTACTCCTAACGTCTTGTAAACGATGCACTTGTTACTCACAAAATCCCCTCAAAATCAAGACCGTAGAGAGGCTCTTCATAAAAAAGTCTCTCTACGGTCTTGTTTGTTGGCTCTAAGAACCTGTTGAAAGTCGCATAGCGTTCACTTCTACTTGATGATAAATTTCTCGTTTTTCGCCGGACGGCTGTCTAGTTCTTTTTTATATTCTTCGTAGCCCGGTCTGCCGAAAAACGCATATGTTGCGTTTTTGCCTTCTTCTACGCCCGGTTGGTCAAAGGCGTTGATGTGTAACAACTCGCCTGCAAAACCTGTCGCTACTTCAAACATGTACAAAATTTGACCAAGGGTAAACTCATTTACCTCGGGTAAGGTGATGTTCATGTTCATCTTGCCCGATTTTAACAGCGCATATTCGGTTGCCATTTGCTCTACTTTGATCAATTTGTTTTGGGTTACGCCACCCAAAAAGCCAAGGCTTGGGATATCCTCATAAATTTTCGGAATGGTGATGGTCTCTTTGTAGTTGTCAACGCCCATCGTCACGATGATTTTATCAAATGGGCCTTCTGCATACAATTGTACTTGCGAATGCTGGTCGGTTACGCCAAGCGCCTTCACTGGGGTTGGGCCAACGTTTACGACATTGCCGTCTAGGTCAAATTTTTTGCCCAATGACTCTGCCCAAAGTTGTGCGTACCAATCTGAAATATATTTAAGGGAATCGGCGTATGGCATAACAACGCAGATGTTTTTGCCCTTCTCTAGCGCGATGTAGTTCAAAATTGCATACATAAACGCGGGGTTTTTGTAGATATCATCTTCTTTTGAAAGTTCGTCCATGTAAGCGGCGCCCGCAAGCATTTGTTCAATATCAATGCCACAAAATGCAGCCGGAAGCAACCCAACTGGGCAAAGCTCAGAAAATCTGCCGCCCACGCCTGACGGAATGATAAAGGTTTTGTAGTTTTCTTCTTTTGCAATTTTAATGAGATTGCCGTTTGCTTTGTCTGTCGTGCAGACAATATGCCGTCCGGCGTCTTTGCCTAATTTTTCTTCTAGCATTTGCTTGATGATCATAAACTGCGACATCGTTTCGGAGGTGCTACCAGACTTGCTGATGACGTTAAACAAGCATTTCGTAATGTCAATCGTTTCAAAAAGATAGACCAACTTTTCTGGGTCAACGTTGTCGGCGATATATAATTTTGGGTAGCCGTTTCTCTTTTCGCGAGGAAGCTCGTTGTAGTAAGGGTGGTTGATCGCTTGCTGTACGGCCATCGGCCCTAACGCTGAGCCGCCGATGCCAAGCACGACAAATGCATCAATTTCGTCTTTTATCTCATTGACGTAGTCAATCATATCTTTTACTACATCCGCTTGGTTATGCGGAAGGTCACGCCAGTCCATCTTACCACTTGCGCGCTTGTCTACCATTGCTTTTTTTGCATTTTCGATTTTTTCGGAAATGGCCTCAATATCTGCCGTTGATATGCCGTCCTCGCCAACAAAATCCTTCATCATGTTGTTAAAGTCCAAACGGATTCTCATTTTTTCTTTAAACGCATCCTCAGTAAAATTTTTCATGCAAAAACCCTCCATTTTCATTTTATCATTTTTATAATTCATCAAGGCTTTTAAATACATAGCCTTCATTTCGTAAAGAATCGATGATATCTGGCAATGCCTGGGTGTTAGACTCGGATACGGCATGCAACAGCATAATGCACCCGTTGTGGGTACGCTTCATGACGATGTTATACGCCGCGTCACGCCCCGGTTGTTTTTTCACATCCCAATCCATATGGGCAAAACTCCAAAAAATCGTCTTGTAGCCCAACTGCTTTGCAATGCCAAGCGTGCGCTCGCTGTACTCGCCTTTTGGCGGCCTAAAAAATTTGGCCATGTCGTGACCTGTCAGTTCCTTGTAGTGCGCCGCTACATGGGTAATTTCATAGACGGCGTCTGCGTCCGATAAGGTAGGCATGGAGTAGTGATTGACTGAATGATTGCCGACTGTATGTCCCTCTTCTGCCATGCGCACGCACAAGTCAACATTTTTCTCCAAGTAAGAATCTACAATAAAAAAAGTAGCCGGAACATTTTTTTCTTTTAACACATCTAAAATTTTTGCCGTGTATCCATTCTCATATCCCTCATCAAAGGTGAGGTAGATAACCTTTTCGTCTGTGTTGCCGAGGTAATAGGCGTCGTATTGTTCCAAATCAACCTTGGTTTGGGCTGTCGGCGGCATATGCTCGCTGTTTGGGTTAAAATACCACGAATACGCTTCATTTGGCAATGATGATACGGCAGCCACGACCGCCGCCGTCTGTTGTTCGTCGGTTTGGTTTTCACCCGTCGGCAGTGGGGATTGTGCCCCTGGCGTCTCGGTTGGTTGTTCTGCTGGCTCTTCTATCGGTTGTTCTGTTGGCTCTTCTGTCGATTGTTCTGTCGGCTCTGGCAAAAGGGTTTCCACCGGAACCTCGGTCGCGTCCTCAGTTGGTGCTGGCTTCGCAACAGAAGCTTCTGCCACTCGTGGTGTATCTGCTACATGTGCTGCCCCTTGTTTTTTATCAGAAGAGCAACCGCCAGACACGGCCGCGGTGGCGCAAAGCACAAAAGCCATTACGACCATTGGCACAAGCCGTTTTCTTTTGTTTTGCATAACGCAATGCTCCTTCATTCGCATACTATGGTTCTCTTCTTTTATCATATCATCACTTGAGATTTTTTTCCATTAAAACTTTACGACGTTTGCAGAAATCTTTTACACCGTGTTCATTGACGTGCGCGCAAAAACTTGTATACAAATTCCATTTGTTTTTGTATAATAGTGATTAAAACCGTACATAACAATATTATGATGCAACTTTATACGAATACGTATAGAGAAATATGGAGGATTGGATATGGCGAAGAAGAAAATAGCTGTCTTAACAGGCGGCGGCGACGCACCCGGTTTAAACGCTGTTATATTTGCAATTACAAGAGCCGCGATATTAAAACATGACTACGAAGTAATCGGTTATAAATTTGGCTACAAAGGCTTGTATCTTAATGATTTTATGCCCCTCACCCTCGAAAGCACCTCTGGCATTATGCATAGAGGCGGTACGATTTTGTTTAGCTCAAACAAAGACAACCTCTTCGACTACCAAGTAGAAGAAAACGGCGTCTCAGTGAAAAAAGACGTTTCAGACGTCGCGGTCGAAAACTTGAAAAAAGAAAACGTAGATGCGCTGATCGTGCTCGGCGGTGACGGCACACTGACCAGTGCCAGAGATTTTTCACGTAAAGGCATCAATGTTGTCGGCGTACCCAAAACCATCGACAATGATTTGGCGGCTACAGAAGTAACGTTTGGCTATAACTCCGCCGTTGACGTTGTGACAGAAAACTTAGGCAGGTTACATACAACTGCCGAAGCGCATCACAGGGTGTTCGTCGTAGAGGTTATGGGGCGTTCGGCTGGCTGGATCGCGTTAAAATCCGGCATCGCTGGCTCTGCCGACGTTATCTTGATCCCTGAGATCCCTTACACCATTAACAGCATTGTTGATAAGATCAAAAGCCGCGATGCACAAGGCAAATTGTTTACGATCATCGTGGTGTGTGAAGGGGCAATCGAAAAAGGCGGCGAAGCGGTTGTCGGCAAAATAGTAGACGATAGCCCAGACCCTGTTCGATTTGGCGGCATTGCACACAAGCTTGCGTTCCAGTTAGAACAAATCATTGACAACCATGAAGTCAGAAGCGTTGCCCTCGGCCATATCCAAAGAGGCGGCGAGACATCTTCCTACGACCGCGTGCTTTCTGCCCGATATGGCGTTGCTGCGGTAGACCTTGTGGCAGACGGCAAGTTCGGAAACATGGTGTGCATCAAAGAAGGCAGAACCAGTCATGTCAGTTTAGAAGACGTCATCGGTGCTACAAAAACTGTAAACCCGAACGGCGAATTTGTAAACGTAGCAAAGAGCCTTGGTATCTCTTTTGCAGACGGCGTACTATAAGAAGACCAATACGCAATTTCCCCAAAGGTCTATCCGTTTCACGTGGGTAGACCTTTGGATGTCCTATATTCTAAAGTTAGAGGTGTAGCAATGTTTGGAATGATTGAAAAAATTTTTGGTAATTACAGCGACAAAGAAATTAAAAGAGTGCTTCATATCGTAGACGATATCGAAAACCTAGAACCAGAGATACAAAAACTGACAGATGAAGAACTACGTGCAAAGACGACAGAATTTAAACAGCGATTGGAAAAAGGCGAAACACTCGACGACATTATGACAGAAGCCTTTGCCGTTGTACGTGAAGCAGGCAAAAGAGTGCTGAACATGCGCCATTTCCGTGTACAGCTTATCGGTGGCATCGTGTTGCACCAAGGGCGTATCGCCGAAATGCGTACAGGCGAAGGTAAAACCTTGGTGTCTACCCTCCCCGCTTATTTGAACGCTCTCGAAGGCAAAGGCGTACACATCGTCACCGTCAACGATTATCTTGCCAAGCGTGACTCTGAATGGATGGGTGCCATCCATGAGTTTTTAGGCTTGACAGTCGGCGTTATTTTGCATGACATGGAGAAAGACGAACGACGTGCGTCATATGGTTGCGATATTACATACGCCACCAACAACGAGCTTGGTTTCGATTATTTGCGTGACAACATGGTCGTGTTTGAGAGAGATTTGGCCCAACGCGATTTGCATTACGCCATCATCGATGAGGTCGATTCGGTTTTAATCGACGAGGCGCGAACACCGCTGATCATTTCTGGTAGCGGCACAAAATCAACACAGCTGTATAGCGTTGCAAACAGCTTCGTGAAGACGTTGACAAAGGGCAGGGTGTTAAACGAAGACGCGGCGTTAAACGCCATGACACGCGCAGAGATACAAGAAGAGGGCGACTTTGCCGTAGATGAAAAAGGAAAAACGACAACGCTCACCCACGACGGCGTAAAGAAAGCCGAGCGATTCTTTGCACTGCAAAACTTGGCAGATCCTGAAAACATGGAGATCCAACATCATATCAACAACGCGTTAAAAGCAAACAACAACATGCATCTCGACCAAGACTACGTGGTACAAGATGGCGAGATTGTCATTGTCGACGAATTTACAGGCCGGTTGATGCAAGGCCGTCGGTATTCAGATGGGTTGCACCAAGCCATTGAAGCAAAAGAAAACGTAGAAGTAAACCGCGAGAGCAAAACGCTTGCAACGATTACGTTCCAAAACTTCTTTAACAAATACGGCAAAAAATCGGGCATGACCGGTACGGCGATGACAGAGGAATCCGAGTTCCGCCAAATCTACGGCATGGACGTAGTTAGTATTCCAACCAACGTAACGGTAAAAAGAAAAGACCACTCCGATATCGTATACAAATCAGAGGCGGCCAAATTCCGCGCGGTTATCCGTGACATCGAAGCGTCCTACCAAACGGGACAACCTGTTTTGGTCGGTACCATTACAATCGAAAAATCTGAAGTATTAAGTAGTATGCTAAAGAAAATCGGTGTGAAGCATCAAGTGTTGAATGCCAAGTACCATGAAAAAGAGGCAGAGATTATCTCCCTTGCTGGTCAAAAGGGTGCGATTACCATTGCGACAAACATGGCCGGACGTGGTACCGACATTAAGCTAGAAGACGGCGTACAAGAGCTTGGCGGCCTCAAAATCATCGGCACCGAGCGCCACGAGTCCAGACGAATCGATAACCAGTTAAGAGGACGTTCGGGTCGGCAAGGTGACCCTGGCGAATCGCGGTTTTACATCTCGCTAGAAGATGAATTGATGCGCCTATTCGGCTCCGAACGGGTTATGAAAGTGGTCGAAACATTGGGCCTTGAAGAAGACGATCCAATCGAAAATAAAATGCTTACAAAAGCCATCGAAAACGCACAGAAAAAAGTCGAGGGCAATAACTTCTCCATTCGTAAGAGACTGCTCGAATACGACCAAGTCATGAACGAACAACGCGAGATTATTTATAACGAACGAAAAACGGTATTGATTGGCGCGGATGTGCGCGAAAATATTATGAAGATGGCGCGTGATGTGGTCGACCGGAGCGTTGTAAAATACATCGGTGACACAGGGCTACCGGAAGAATGGGATTTTATTGGCCTAAACGAACACTTGATGCCGATTTTCAACATGCCGCCCCTCGTGATCTCAGAAGAAGAACGTGAATCTCTAACGCCAGACAGCTTAAAAGAGCGTATCATCGGCGAGATTGTTACGATTTATGACCACCGTGAAGTAGAATTCTCACCTGAGCTGTTAAGAGAAATGGAGCGTAGCATCTTACTTCGGGTCATTGACACAAAGTGGATGGATCACATCGACGACATGGATCAGATGCGCCAGGGTATCTCCCTTCGTGCGTATGCACAGCGTGACCCGTTGGTCGAATACAAATTCGTCAGCTACGATATGTTTGACGAGCTTGGCAACAACATCCAAAACGACACCGTGCGTTGGTTATACAATGTAAGATTGCAAGCGCCACAGCCAGAGCGTGAAGAGGTAGTTAAGGTGACGTTTACAAACAAAGACGAAAGCCTATCAAACGCGCCCAAAAAGCGCAAGACAGAAAAAGTAGGACGAAACTCTCCCTGCCCTTGCGGCAGCGGCAAAAAATACAAGTTTTGCCACGGGCAAGACGAAGAATAAAAGAGCAAAAAAATAAGAGATAAAACCTTGGAGAAACTTTTTCGAGAAAAAGTTTCTCCAAACCTCTTCAAAAAGCTTTATCAAACACCGCTTCGCGGTGTTTGTGCGGCGATACCCACAAGCGGTGATCGCCAGTATAAAGTTTGGGGTCAAGCCCTTTACAAAGGGCTTGCGGGTGTGGGCAGCGCCCACGGTCTTATCTTTTTCTCTTTTTCTTTTATCCAACACAAAAAAGGACGTGAAAAGTATGTTACAACTCGAACAGATTGCCATTGACTTGCAGTCCTACGATAAAAAATTACTTGATTTGAGGGATTCACTTTGACGTTGCAACGTCTTTGCGCAAAGTAACCGAACTGGAAGAACTGACAACCGCCAGTGATTTTTGGGACGACATGGACCATGCACAAAAAATACTGCAAACCATCAAACAACATAAAAACAAAATCGAAAAATATGAAAAATTAAACCGCGCCTATGAAGACTTGCTGACCACCATCGAGATGGGCATAGAGGAACAGGACGAGAGCCTCATCCCCGAAGCAAAGCAGATGGCAAAGGCATTTTTAAAAACATACGAACAAGTGCGCATCGATACACTGCTAAACGGCCAGTACGACCGAAACAACGCCATCCTCACGTTACACTCGGGTGCCGGTGGCACCGAAAGTTGCGACTGGGTTAACATGTTGCTTCGCATGTATTTGAAGTGGTCTGAAAAAATGGGCTACACCGTCGAAGAACTGGATTACTTAGAGGGCGAGGAAGCGGGCATCAAGTCGGTGACCATCCAAGTGAATGGCGAAAACGCCTTTGGCTACCTCAAATCCGAAAAAGGGGTGCATCGGCTCGTCCGTATTTCTCCCTTCGATTCGTCTGGCAGACGTCATACGTCTTTTGCGTCTTGCGACATCATGCCAGAGATCGACGACACCATCGCTTTTGAAATCGACCCCGACGAAATTCGGGTCGACACATTTCGTTCGAGTGGCGCGGGCGGACAGCATGTCAACAAGACCGACTCGGCCATCCGCATCACCCATATCCCGACCAACACCGTCGTGCAGTGCCAAAATGAGCGTTCCCAGCATTCCAATCGCGACCGCGCCATGAAAATGTTGAAATCCAAACTGTACGAGTTAAAAGTAATCGAACAACAAGAAAAAATGACCGACATACGCGGCGAAGTCAAAGAGATCGGTTGGGGCAGCCAGATTCGTTCCTACGTCTTTCACCCATATAATATGGTGAAAGATCATCGCACAAGCGAAGAAATGGGCAACGTTGGTGCGGTGATGGACGGTGAAATCAACTCGTTTATCAACGCATATCTCAATTGGAGCAAGCGGTAAACCACGATGAAGGAAATTATAATCAAAGAACAGGAACAAAATCAGCGTCTTGATAAATTTTTGCTTAAATATATGAATGAGGCATCGAAATCGTTTATCTACAAGATGCTCCGAAAAAAACGAATTAAATATAACGGCAAAAGAGCAGAAGGCAGCGAACTGATACAAGCGGGGGATTGCCTTACGCTTTATTTGTCTGACGAAACGCTGGATGGGTTCATGGGTGAAAAGACGGTCAAAAAGACGATGATACGGTTTGATGTCATCTATGAAGACGAAAAGATTTTACTCGTCAATAAGCCCGCAGGCGTCATCGTTCATCCCGATAAAGACAACAAAGACAACACCCTCACCGATATGCTTTTGTATTATTTATACACCAAAGGCGAATA
>JAVBJY010000191.1:0-14420 GCA_031546735.1 Eubacteriales bacterium | reverse complement strand
AAATTTAAAAGATTTGCTACAAGGCATCGGCACAATGGAAACCAAGCATCGCCAAGGCGACATGGATTATACGATGGAGGCAAGCCAATATGAAGGCGCGTACAACGATCTTGCCGCCGGTATCAATGGCATGGTGGGTGCCTACATCAGCAAAATAATGGAAATATTACAATGCATGAGACAATTTGCAGACGGTGACTTCAATGCCCAGTTGCCAACATATCCGGGCAAGCAAGCAGTCGCAAATGAAATTGTGAATGCACTGGAAACCAATTTAAAGAGTGTCAACCGAGACATTACCGCCCTCGTTGGTTCTGCCGCAAACGGCGAGCTTTCCAAGCGAATCGATGCGTCAACCTACAAAGGCGATTGGGCAGAACTGATCAAAGGATTAAATCAATTATTGCAAGTCGTAGCAGAACCGATCAACGAGGCATACGACGTCATGAATTTGGTGTCACAAGGTGATTTTAAACGCAAAGTAGAAGGAAATTACAAAGGTGATTTCTCGCTGATCAAAACAGCGCTGAATAGCACAATTGAATCGATTTCCGCCTATATTATAGAAATTTCTACAATTTTAACTGAAATTTCTCATGACAACTTAAATCAGAAAGTGGATAGAGAGTATGTCGGCGAGTTTGGAAGCATTAAAACAGCCTTAAACATCATACTAGACAGACTCAACATCGTCATGGGTAACTTTATTGCATCGTCCGAACAAGTGGCGGCGGGTGCAAGACAAATATCCGAATCGAGCATGAGCCTTGCAGAGGGTGCAGGTTCGCAAGCGGCTTCTGTACAAGAATTGACCGCAACCTTGATGACGATTAGTGAAAAAACGCAACTGAATGCAGAAAATGCCAAAGTGGCTGATGATCTGTCTGCCCAGTCAAAAGAAAATGCGGCAGTGGGCAATGAAGAAATGAAAAACATGTTGACCTCTATGGAGGCCATTAAAGGTTCATCTACCGACATATCAAAAATTATCAAGGTCATAGAAGACATTGCCTTCCAGACCAATCTTTTGGCGTTAAACGCCGCCGTCGAAGCGGCGCGTGCCGGTGAGCACGGCAAGGGCTTTGCAGTGGTTGCAGACGAAGTGAGAAGTTTGGCGGCCAGAAGCCAGAAAGCGGCGCAAGAAACGACGGCACTTATAGAAGATTCTAACGCCAAAGTAAACGGCGGTATGTCCATTGCCAAGACCACATCCATTGCACTCGGCAAAATCGTGGAAGATGTTACCCAAGTATCCGAAATTATCGCCGAGATTGCCGTGGCCTCTAAAGACCAATCGACAAGCATCGGGGAGGTCAACGAAGGCATCGGCCAGATCTCTAAAATTGTGCAAGACAACTCGGCTACATCAGAAGAAAGTGCGGCGGCGGCGCAACAATTGGCAAGCCAGTCTGAAATGTTAAATAACTTGATCGGCACCTTTAAAGTGAGAAAAATCGACGGTTCCCCCGCACAGCGCGTGGAAAGAGAGACGGTAAAATCGCCGTATCTGGCAGAAACGACGTCCTACACAAAATCACCGTATATAACAGAGACGACGTCCTACACAAAGCCATCAAAGGCAACGACACCGCTTCCAAGGTCGATCTATGATGAAAGACCGGCAAGCAGTTTACAGCCATCGGGTGCCTTGAAGACATCGACGTTTACAAATACCAACACCACAAGACCAACCACAAACATGTCGAGACCAACGTCGATGGCATCACAACCGTTTGTGCCATCAAAACCGGCGGTTCAGCCAAAGCCGTTTGTGCCGTCAAAGCCAGTGAGCAACACGAATGTTGGCATGGCAAAACCAGCGGGCACGATGAACCGTGTGGAAGGAAAAGAACCACACCCAATTTCCAAATCGACAAAACCAGAACAGTTTAAAGACAATTTAGGCTACACATCTAATTTTGAAAGCAAGGATTATGGAAAATATTAAATAACGCAGCATACAATAATTAGTTGGGATTTTTCGAGTCGATTTAGCCAAAGTTATGATTGTACACTGACGAAAGGGGGGCGTTTCAAAATGTAGGCAATACACATTTTGGAATGTCCCTTTTTTGTCGTATTCGTGTTGTAGTAGCATTAAACTTGAATAGGAGGCAATGGAAATGAAGATCAGATATGCTGTAATTGGAAGCGGTTGGCGCAGTGAGTTTTATTTGCGGATCGCACAGAAGAACCCCGACTTGTTTGAAGTGGTAGGGGTGGTGACAAGAAATCAAGAGAAAGCAGAGCAGTTTCGGCATCGGTTTGGAGTCGACGTATTTGCCACATATGACGAATTGCAGGAGGGCGCGTTACATGATTTTGTTGTGGTCTGCATTAAAAATCCGGCTTCGGAGGTGACGCTGTCGCTACTCCAACAAGACAGGGCGGTGCTGATAGAAACACCAGCAGGCAACGACATCGAAGCGCTTGTCGCCTTCAATACACAAATACCAAAGGGCGCGAAGATACAGGTTGCGGAACAATATTTTCTACAGCCGCTTCATGCGGCGCGACTTGCTTTTTTAGAGAACGAGAAAATTGGAACACCCGTGCAAGCGCAGATCTCGTGCACACAAGGGCATCATGCCGTCAGCTTGATGCGAAAATATTTACACATTGGATTTGAAAATGCCACCATTTGGGCGCAAAAATTCACAGTGCCAGTCATTGGTGGCTTTACGAGAGAAGGGGCGCCCAAGAAAGAAGAGATTTTGCAAAAGTCACAATTGATTGCAACCATTGCGTTTGACGGCAAGCTAGGCGTGATCGATTTTGAGAATGACCAACACAGAAGCTTTGTGCGGTCGCAGAGAATACAGGTGAAGGGCGTACGAGGCGAACTAAATAATTTGGATATCAAGTATATGAAAGATTTTCAAACGCCCATCGAGGCGCGTTTCATCCGAAAAAATTTGGGCGAGAATGAAAACCTAGAAGGGGTAGGGCTGAAAGGCATCATCGCAGAAGATGGATGGGTGTACAAAAATCCGTTTTTGAATGTGGCACTGTCGGATGATGAAATCGCGGTGGCGGATTGCCTACTAAAAATGGACGACTATGTACACGGGGGTGCTTCGTTTTATAGCTTTGCAGAGGCTTCTCAAGACGCCTATCTTTCTCTCTTGATGAACCGGTCGGCAGACACAGGGATGCCGGTACAAACAAAAACGCAAGTATGGGCGCACCCATACTTGCGGACGTAACATTGTTAACGGTTTAGATCTGCCGATAGCTCCAAGTTTCAAAAATTAGGTATACTAGCCGCTAAATCTTATAGAAAAATCAACTTCAGTAAAAACAACAGGGACAACACATACATAACAACGCTGACATCTTTCCATTTTCCCACACACAATTTGATAAACACATAACTAATGATACCAAAAATCAAACCGTCAGAAATGCTATAGCAGAACGGTATCATAAAAATAGTAACAAACGCCGGAAAACTTTCGGTATAATCCGAAAAATCGATCTTCAATACCACTTCCATCATAAATAGCCCGACGACAATCAGCGCAGGTGCCGTAGCAAATGCAGGAATGGCCACGAATATAGGCGAGAACAACAGCGCAACCAAAAACAATAAACTGGTAACCAAAGAGGTCAAACCTGTTCGACCGCCTTCCGCCACGCCAGACGCGCTTTCAATATACGCGGTGATGGCAGAGGTACCCAAAACGGCACCAAACGTAGTGGCAACGGCGTCAGCGAGTAGTGCTTGTTTTAAACGAGGCAGTTTGCCATTTTTATCAAGAAAATTTGTCTTTTCAGAAACGCCGACCAGTGTGCCGATGGTGTCAAACATATCTGAAAACAAGAAGGCAAACACAACGACACAGAAATCGGATAACTTGATCACCGAAAAATCAATCTGATGAACGGCTGTCCATAAATTGGTGTCTTTCACAGACGGGGGTAGCGAAATAATGGAAGCGGGGATGAGGCTGTAAACGCCCGCGTCTGGATTTGGCACGTAGAGCCCACCCAACTGGCACAAGATGCCCAATAGATAGGTGAACAGGATGCCAAAGAGCAACCCGCCTTTCACCCTTCTGGTCACGAGTGCCGCGGTTACAACGGTTCCAATTAAGGCAAGCCCGGCTTGAACGGTTTTAACGTTGCCCAAGGCAACGGCGGTCGCTGGATTTTGTACAACGATGCCCGCGCCTTGCAACCCTACAAAGGTAATAAACAAGCCAATGCCGACGCCAATGGCAAGCTTTAAATTTTTTGGAATCGAATCCACCAGTAGTTCGCGGATGCTAAAGAGCGAAAAAATAAGAAAGAGAACACCTTCGACGAAAACAGCGAGTAGCGCAATTTGCCAACCGTATACACTGGCGACGGTGAAGGCGAAGAAAGCATTCAGCCCCATGCCCGGCGCAACGGCAAATGGATAATTAGCCAGTAGCGCCATCATCAGCGTACCGACAAAAGACGCGAGTGCAGTGGCGGTGAAGACGGCGCCCGTGTCCATGCCAGCAGCACCCAATATAGACGGGTTAACGGCCAGTATGTAGGCCATCGTCATAAAGGTGGTCACACCGGCAAAAATCTCGGTGGAGACGGTGGTATTGTTTTCCTTTAATTTGAAATAATTCATGGTTCTTCCTCCAAAAAAATAAGTTTTTTTGTGATCGGCTCGAATATCATTCTGTACGACCGCCTATATAGTACAGCGTTTTTGACAAAAAAACAATAAGGAGTAACAAAAAATGTTAAAATATAAAGAGATGGCACATGGGCTGCTTGCGCTATTACTGCCAACGCTGTTAATTGGTCTATTGGCATACGTAAGAGTGGGCGGAATCGAGAAAATAGAAGCATTATTTTTGAATGCACACATTCAAAACGCACAGTTGTCGGGCGTAAATACTGTGCGGGTAGACAGAGAGTTTGAGGCGTTGTTGGCCGTCTTTTTGTTTCTTGTCGTTTGGCTTGCCACTGTCAAGTTGCGGAAAATGAGTAGCCCCTTTGTGGTACTGGCGTTGATTGTTGCATGCCTGTATGGTGCGCGCTATTTATTTGTACACCACAACATCTGGATTTTTTCGGTGTTGCCAGTTGCCTCGATTGTGCTCGCCTACTTGTGTGGCATGGTCTATCGGTTCGTCAGGGTGCAAATGGAGCTGTATATGCAAAGTTTGTCGGTCAATTCTCTTCTTGGTTTGGGCGAAAAATTTTCGGATGAGGGTGCGTTTTCGGACTTCGAAGGGTTTATTGACGTTCTTTCGGCAGAAATTAGCCGCGATACAAGAATCAAAATCATAAAACCGCTCATGACGGCAGATGCACCAGAGTTCAAAACGTTTGCACACAAGGACAACAACAGTGGGTTAATGATCGTCTACAATTCTGGGAAACCCCCGCTCATACATCAAATTTTACTGGCGCTACCCAATACCGACGAGGGTGATGACATCCAGAAATACATGCTACTTGGTATGGATAGAAAAATACACATGTCGGTCGTGCGGAGCGTGGCGACGGTGGTCGTGACGGCGTATGTCTATTTTAACGCGTCAAGAGATGCCCAGCGGCTATCCGAAATGTTTTATGATCTGATCCAGTGTATGATTGCGGCCGTAGACGCAAAAGATCCTGTGACCAGTGGACACTCTCAGCGGGTGGCAGATGTATCCGAGCAGATTGCAAAATGGATGAAGCTACCAAAAAAACAGGTAGAGCAGCTACGCTTTGCGGGCATGATCCATGATATCGGAAAAATTGGTATACCCGATCATATCCTTGGAAAACCGGCACCGTTGTCTGAGGCCGAGTTTGCAATTATGAAAGAGCATCCATACAAAGGCAGTGTCATTATGCAGCATGTCGATTTAGACCAAGACATACTGGACGGCGTGTTATATCACCACGAGAGGCTGGATGGCGGCGGCTATCCTTTTGGAAAAACAGAGGCAGAGCTTTCCCTAACCGCCAAAATTATCAAGGTGGCAGATGTATACGATGCACTGATTCATGAGCGGCAATACAAGAAAGGGTGGCCCATCGAGCGGGTTTTGGATTTGCTATATGAAGGACGGGGCGTGGAATTCGATCGAGACATCGTCGACTTGTTTATCGAGAAGATGAAGCCGCCTGGGTTTGTACCATCAGTGGCCCCGCAAGAAGAGACACGATTAAGCCGATTTTCGATCGACGAATACGAACGGCTGTGTTCAGATATCGTAAACGTCTGGAAGCGGGTGAAGGCGGAAACCGATGCGCCCCCGATGGGAACCTATGAAGGGAAGATTGATTTTGCTTGTACGCATGATTTTTTTGGTGTGTCATGGTACAGTCGCTTTAGCGACATGGATTTTTTAGGCAAACGTCCTTTGATTTTACACGCGAAAGGCGACGTCACCTTGTTTGCCCTTCGTCATGACCATGAGACCGTTGCCTATAGCCTGTATTATTTTTTACGTGGGTTTCTGTATGCCGGGGCGATGATTTGTAAAGAAGACACGTACCCGCTTATGGAAGCAGAATTCGACAGCCCAAGGCATCGCGCCCCACATATGGCTATATTTGAAGGCGAACGAATGAATATCCGATACGACAGGGAAATAGAGGGCGTTGGATGCGGCATCTTTTATTTTATGAAAACAATTTTGGAAGGGTAGGCGTCTCTTCGCCCCCTTACACAAGAAAGGCTTGCGCTAAGCGCTTAACCGAAGGGCTTACTTCGGTACCACCCGGAAAATTAAAAACTGGACATTTCCGACAAATCAGTGCATAATAATATCATAATTTTGTAAATGACATACCTCGCCGCTTTTTGCACGGGGCGTCATTGCCATGGCCGTGTGCCGGGGAAGTTAAATCAAAAATAATGAAAAGGGAAGGTAGAGTATGAGTTTGACTTTTGTTTTAATTATTGTGCTGGTTTTTGGTGTTATTTTTGTAAACGGCTGGACAGATGCGCCGAATGCAATCGCTACAGTCGTTTCAACAAAATCAATGAGTCCGAGAGCAGCTGTTTTAATGGCTGCCGTGTTTAACTTTTTTGGGGTGTTAATCATGACCGGTGTGAACTCAAAGGTTGCCTTCACAATCAGCAATATGGTTGATTTTGGAACGGGACAGCAGTCGCTTATCGCGTTGGCGGCGGCGCTTGTTGCCATTGTTTTTTGGTCAGTGGTGGCGTGGTATTTTGGTATTCCGACAAGCGAAAGCCATGCGCTCATCGCGGGTGTGACTGGCTCGGCCATTGCCTTGACCGGCTTCGGCTCTGTTAACTTAAACGAATGGTCAAAGGTGCTGTATGGCCTTTTGATTTCCTCCGTTCTTGGTTTTGGCTCAGGCTTTTTTATCGTGAGGATCGTGGGCAAGCTGTTTAAAAATATGAAACGCAAAAAGGCAGGCGTCTTCTTTCGGTATGCACAGATTGCCTCTGGTGCGGCGATGGCTTTTTTGCATGGCGCGCAAGACGGACAAAAGTTTATGGGCGTTTTTATGCTTGGTATTTTCTTGGCCAGAGGACAGGCTGTTCCCGAATCCTTCGATATCAATTTGTGGATTATGGTCAGTTGCTCGGTGGTGATGGGCTTTGGTACGTCGATTGGCGGCTATCGCATCATTAAGGCCGTTGGCATGGATATGGTCAAGCTTGAAAAATACCAGGGCTTTGCCGCGGATACGGCTGCATCCTTATGCTTGCTGTTTTCGACCATCACCGGTATCCCTGTCAGCACCACACATACCAAAACAACTGCCATCATGGGCGTTGGTGCTTCAAGACGGATGTCGATGGTGAACTGGGGCGTGGCCAAAGACATGGCACTCGCGTGGATTTTGACATTCCCTATTTGTGGGCTGATCGGCTATCTGATTTCAAAAGTCTTTATTCTTATATTTTAATTGGGAGGAAAATAAACAATGGCGTTAACAAAGGAAAAAAATTATTTTGATTTGTTTATTATAAGCGTAGAGTATACGTGTAAGACGGCGCAACGATTCCAAGAATTTGTGAAGAATTTTGATTCGATCAAAGACATGGATAAAGAAGTACAAGCAATACATAACATCGAACATGAGGCAGACCAGCATTTCCATGCAATCTATCAACAACTGAACCAATCCTTCATTACCCCGATTGAACGTGAGGATATTTTGCTTCTCGCCCAGTCTATCGACGACATTTGTGACAGCATTGAGGCGGTCGCGTTTTCGATGTACTGCCTGAATATCACCGCCTTGAAGCCAGATGTACTGGCGTTTGTCGACTTGATTGTAAGAAGCTGTTCCGAACTCAAAGTTGCCATCTTGGAATTTAAAAAATTCAAAAAATCGAAAATACTCTCCGAAAAAATATTGGAAGTGAACTACGTAGAAGAAGAAGGCGACCGCTTGTATCATAAAATACTGCGCGAGCTTTTCAAAAACCCAACCGACGCCATTGACGTGTTAAAATGGCGCGAGATATACGAAAAATTAGAAACGTGCCTCGATTCGTGTGAAAACGTGGCCGATATCTTAGACGGTATTTTATTAAAGAATAGTTAAATAGACAGCATAATAATCGCTTGACTGCCCATACTACTATATATTGATCAAAATCAATATATATAGACAGCAAATTTCTTACTCAGGAGTGATTGTATGGCAAAAGCAGGCATGCGTAGACCCGGTGTTGAAGAACCGCACGGCACCGAGAGCAATAAAAAAAATAAGAGCAATAAAAATGAAGAGACACCTGTTCCAGAAATACAAGGAAAAGCGAAAGCAGGGCATCAAAAAGCAGAGCCGCTTCGTTGAAGCATAGATTATAGCGATAACAAAGCATGAAGCAAAGAGGTGGTGAAGCAAAACGGAGATTTCCAGTTTTGCTTCACCACCTCTTTGTGCAAATATGCCATAGTTCCTAGCCTTGCATAAGCAACGCTTCCAAATCGGGGAAGTGCTCCTCACGGTTTAACCGCGGTATGCCGCAACTAAACATATTATACAGGAACAGACGAAAAACACAATTATGAAAAAATAGTATGAGGACTATTTTTCAGTTTTTCGCAAGCTTCTTGTAATTCCTTATCTGGTGCGTCTGACATGATTTTGTCTTTGACAGGCATCGTATTATTGTGCTATTCTTATGCCATTAGGAGATTAGATAACACATGACGATATATGAAAGATTGAAGCACTTGTGAAAAGATGTACTGAAGCTAAAGCAAGAAGAGTTTGCTAACAAACTACATATATCCCGTTCTAATTTAGGGAATATTGAAACGGGACGCATAAATTTCACCGAGCGCGTTCTGTCTGATGATTGCTGATCTATATAACATGCTGAATGATGGCAACAAAAAAATGTGTAAAAGGATATATGTTGTAACGTTTAGAGGGAAAAAAGGCCAAAAGAATAGCACCTGTATTGGGGCTTGCTCTTTTAAGGTAAAAATAATACAAACGCAAAAGGGGGCGATTTCATGGAAAACGAAATTTTACAACAAATCCTTAATGAATTAAAGGATTTAAAGGTCGATGTAAAAGAACTTAAAGTAGAACAACAAAAGACGAGCCAACGTCTCGATTCGATTGAAGCAGAACAACAAAAGATGAGCCAACGTCTTGATTCGATTGAAGCAGACATAAAAGATCTGGCGAAAGGTCAAGAAAAAATGCAAGAATCTCTTGATTCTGTATTTGACCAAGTTGTTAATCTTACGGAATGGCAAACAGGTGTGAACAAAAAAGTCAATGATATACTGGCCGTAACAAAAGAAAATACCTTTGACATAACGAGAATGAAGATATCGGTTTAATTCCTTAGCCCCTTTCGAGGGGCTTTTCTATTGCCCATTTTTGCCCTCATGGTGGGCTTCGCCATGCCATATGGTTTGCGGCATAGAACAAGCCGTGCTTTTTAACCCCTACACCCTGCACGGCCTTGCTAGCGCGTCCCATACGATGTCATTTCACCGTCCAAAATTGCCGAAAGGCACATAGCGCCGCCGTGTCATCCTTCACGGTCTGAACGTGCGCCCATTCCTTCGGAAACAAGCGTTGATATTCGGCCGTTTTGTAGCGCTCGTCGAGAAGTAGCAAGACGCCCCGATCGGTTTCAGTGCGGATGACGCGCCCCGATGCTTGTAACACTTTGTTCATGCCCGGATTTACATACGCATATGAAAACCCCGTAAACGCCTCCTTGCGGTTAAAATAATCACACATCAAATTTCGTACAGGTGTCACAAAGGGAAGCCCCACGCCGACGATGCAGACGCCGATGAGCTTGTCCCCTGTCAAGTCGATGCCCTCTGAAAACAATCCCCCGAGCACCGCGAAACCCACCAGTGTTTCGTCACTTCCTGCTCCGAACCCGTCGATATAGTCTTCCCGCTCTGCCTCTGTCATCTGTTGCTCTTGTACAATGGTTCGGATAGCGGGGTGCTTGTCTGAAAAAATAGCCCGCACGCTGTTTAAATATTGGTAAGAAGAAAAAAACACAAGATAGTTGCCTTTTTTAGCGACCACCATGCTGTAGATATTGTCGGCGATGGCGGCATAGCTTTGGTTGCGGTTTCTAAATTTGGTCGATATGGTGTCGTTGAGTAGGATGCACAGGTTGTTTGGGTCGAAAGGGGAGGCGATGCGCAAAAAATTGTCTGTATCCTCGCCGCCCAATATGGCGCTGAAATAGTCAAGAGGTGTCAACGTCGCCGAAAATACAATGGTGCTGTGTACCTTGCGAAAGCATTGCTTTAACAGCTCTGAGGGGTCAAGGCAACAAAGCCGAATGGTGATATCTTTGCCTGCGCGCTCAAACAAAACGACATACCCGTCACCAAAAAATTCTGCGATCTTGATAAAATCCATCACCGCAAAATAGAGCGTCAACACTTGGTCGTGCATGTCATGACCTTCGTTTTGCGCAAGCCACGCGTCCGCCTTTGGCACAAATCCCATCAGCAAAAGCACAAATTCTTCTGGCAACGTTGCCGTCTCTTCTTCCATCGATTCTCTGTATTCATTTAGCTTTTTTGTAATTTTGGCAAGGGGTAGCGCTTTTACTTTCCGCTTGACAGCCGCAAAATCAGATTTGGACAGCGCCGCCGAGTACATTTCTCGCGAGCGGTCTACCAAATTGTGCGCTTCATCCACCAACACCACGTGCTTCACGGGTGGCGCATTGTCAGAGAAAAATCGCTTTAACGACACTTTCGGATCGAAGACATAGTTGTAATCGCATAAGATAAGATCCACCCAGTCGGTTAGTTCTAACGCGAATTCAGACGGACACACCTGATGGGTCTTGGCGTAGTTTTCAATTGTTTGGCGGTCGAGCAGTGTCTCGTGCAACACGATGTCTTTTAACGCGGCGTTGATGCGGTCGAAATGCCCTTTGGCATAGGGGCATTGATCGGGCGTACAGATATTTTGCCCGAGACAGATTTTCTCTTTTGCTGTTAGCGTCAGGGCGATGCAACGGAGCCCTTTCTTCATGAGGGCGTGACAGGCGTCTGACGCCACTTGCTTGGTGATGGTTTTGGCAGTTAAATAGAAGATTTTTTTGTCGGTGTCTTTGATGTATTTGATGGCGGGAAATAAGGTCGAGATCGTTTTGCCCGTGCCGGTGGGCGCTTGGGCAAATAGTTTTTTTTCAGAGACCAGCGTTTTGTATACGGCCACAGCAAATTCTCGTTGGCCTTTGCGGTACACCTCATGGGGAAACGTCATGGCGTCAATAGAATCATCGCGGACGCGAAGGCGCGCCAGATGAAGGGCGAGCCACTCGTAATAGGCGTCAAACACAGAGAAAAAATATGCGCGCAGTTCTTCATGGGTAAACGTCTGGGCAAATGACCGCTCTGTAAGCGTCTCCAGTTCACAATAGGTCACCATGATCGTCACGTCAGAAACTTCGTACAATGTGCAGTATATGAAGCCATAAAATTTACACTGGGCAAAGTGCCAGTGGTCGAGGTTTGGCTGCATTTGTGATACGTCAAAGGCCGTTGACTTTAGCTCTTCAATCGTGATCGAGCCGTCTTGTATGAGGAGGCCGTCGCATCGTCCTTCTACTTCAAACAGCGTTCCTTCGTGTTCAAACTCGAATTTGAGCGGCACTTCACTCTCATACAGATATTTGTTCTTTTTTGCGTGGGCGGCGCGCTTTTTTTGAACCTTGTTGTGTACTTTGATGCCCTCTAGTGCCCGTTTCATACCAAAAAAGCGGGCGTCAATGTTGCCGCCTCGCAGTACAAATTCTACAATATCCCGTACAGAAAGATGAATTTTTTTTATACTCATAAAAATCATTCCAATCGCTAACAATATATGTTACAGTATACCAAAAATCCCAAAGAAGTAAAATACAGAAGTTTGCAAAGCGAACTTCTAACCTCTACGGATGAAGCACCGCGGCATGCCGCGGCTAGGAACAGTGCGAAGCACTTTCCTAACAAATACAGAAAAAGAATGGAGCGGTGAAAAAAATGGATAGTCGAGACGTAACACTGGCAAAAAACTTGGTCAATTATTCTTGCAGTTTAAAGAAGGGTGAGAAAATTTTAATTTCGCTTGGAGGCACATGTGCCATCTCCCTTACGAAGCAGATTGTAAAAGAGGTATACGCGGTGGGAGGCATCCCCTACGTGGAAATGAACATGAACACCATTACGAGGGAGCTAATGCTAGGCGCAACAGAAGAGCAATACCGCCTGTTGGCAGAGATAGACTCGAAAAAAATGGAGCAAATGGATGCATACATTGCGATCCGCGCCCACGACAACCCGAGTGAATTGGCGGATGTACCGTCGGACAAGATGAAGATGTACAACAAAACCTATGTGAAGCCTGTACACCATGACATTCGGCTCAAGAAAAAATGGGTGGTGCTTCAATATCCAAACAGCAGCATGGCACAAGATGCAAACACCAGTACAGAGGCATTCGAAGACTTTTTCTACAATGTTTGTAACTTGGATTATAAAAAAATGTCTGACGCCATGGACAACTTGAAAGCGCTGATGGACAAGACAAAGCGTGTGCGCATCACAGGCCCCGGCACCGATTTGTCCTTTTCTATCGAAGGCATTCCGGCTGTTACGTGTGCAGGTAAGATGAACATTCCAGACGGCGAAGTGTACACAGCACCAGTAAAAGATTCCATAAACGGAACGTTGGCTTACAACACGCGCTCAGAGCACGAAGGCTTTGTATACGAAAACATTGTGTTTAAATTTGAAAACGGCAAAATTATAGAAGCAACAGCAAACGATACGGACAAAATCAACGCGGTGTTGGATTCAGATGACGGGGCGAGATACATCGGCGAATTTTCGCTCGGCGTCAACCCCTACATCCTCCACCCCATGAAGAATACGTTATTTGACGAAAAAATTATGGGTAGCTTCCATTTTACGCCGGGCAATTGCTATGAAGATGCAGAAAACGGCAATCGTAGTGTCGTGCACTGGGATTTGGTTTGTATCCAGACGGAGCAGTATGGCGGCGGTGCCATTTATTTTGATGATGTGCTGATCCGAAAAGACGGCGTTTTTGTTCTGCCCGAATTGTTGTGCTTAAATCCAGAGCAGTTAATCTAGGGCTCAAAAACGAGAGGCTTGTCGCAAGAAATATGTTGCAAAACGTTTAAGTAAATGTTAAGATTATATGAACGCAGAATATGGAGATTTTTCCGCGAAATAACAATCTAAAGGTGACGTATTTTTATGAGTAAAAAACCAAAGACGCATAAACAGAGCAAGTATTTCACCCTTATGCTTGTGCCTTACTCGTCAGGTAAGACCCGCAGCATTAAAATACCATACATTTTCTTGCACACTTGTTTCACCATACTTGTTCTTTTAATCGCGGTGTCGACCGCACTTACAATCCGCACCAACTATTACATCGGAATCGCCGACACCTATAACAAGGACATTCAAGAACTGGGAAAAATCAATTCTCAACTGCTCAAAGACAAAATCGATATTAAAACAGACATAGAAGTACAAAAAATGACCTACGAGCAAAAACTAGACTACTACAAACAAAAAATTTCTGAATTTGATCAAAAAATAGATGCGCTGGACAAGGCGAAAGCCTCCCTCTACGACACATTAAGCCAAAAGACCAACACCGATAACATCGCACTGATGAGCGCCAATGCCGTCAACGTTGATGTATCCGACCCCGATCTAGACGCTGTTTTTGTAGCGCTCGAACAAAAAATAGACAACCAGATGGCAGACTATGAAGCATTGATGGGCAAAGTCAAAAACGCAAAGCCGTACCTAGACTGTGTGCCGACGATTTGGCCTGTGCATGGGCGGATTAACTGCCAATTCGGCAGCCGACCAGACCCGTTTACGGGCAAGGGCTCTGAGTTTCATAACGGTCTTGATATCAAAGCCGCCATTGGCACAAGTGTGAAAGCGACAGGCGGTGGCGTGGTCATTTACGCCGGA
>JAVBJY010000147.1:0-25272 GCA_031546735.1 Eubacteriales bacterium | reverse complement strand
CGTATGTAACCGCTTCATAATTCACGGCGTTCAAATCGCCCGCCGCTTTTTTGATGCTCCGATCGATGGGATCGTTTGGCATCTTGTTTGCTTTCGCCTTTGCAATCATGTCTGTTAATCTTGCGTTGTGCTGTGGGTCTGCGCCTCCTGCTTTTACCGCCACGGCGAGTTCTCTGCCAAGTCTTGTGAAGATTTTGCCCTTTGCTGAATCATTTTTTTCTTTTCTGTGTTTTATGTTTGCAAATTTTGAATGTCCTGACATGGAATATGTCCTCCTTATAATCTGTTTATTTCAACGTGCGTGCGATGGTGTCGAACGCACGTTATTTGACATGTCGGCGTTTCTTGCTGTCTAACATACTGATCCTTAGGCCATGATCTTGCGTTCGTTCTTCGATAAGGTCAACCTTCGTCTCAATGCGATCCAGTTTGTTCTGGGTAAGGCTGTTGGCGTCAAATAATGCCGTGATCTTTTTGCCGTGGTCGGTTTCGATCGCGATGACTTTGGTCTTGATTTCCCGTACTTCGGTTTGCAAGTCGGAGATGTCACCTTTCATCGTCGTGATATCTGCCTTCATTCCAACGATATCGGACTTCATCTCAACAATATCTGACTTTATCTCAACAATATCCTCTTTTATACCTGCCACTTCGGTTTGTAGATCCGCAATATCGCCTTTCATTGTCGTGATATCCGCTTTCATCGTCGTGATATCCGCTTTCATTGTCGTGATATCCGCTTTCATCTCAACAATATCCGCCTTCATCTCAACGATATCTGACTTTATCTCAACAATATCCTCTTTTATACCCGCCACTTCGATTTGCAGATTGGCGATATCGCCCTGCATGGCCTTCTGAATCGTCAACACTTCTCTTACGACGTTTTCAAATGTATATTGTCTTTCCTGCATACCCAACAGCCGTTCCTGCATGGTGACTTGGTTCGTCAGCATGGTTCGTTGGTCTACTAAAATCTGTTGCAGTATTTCGCGATCAACATCCATTGTTGTTCCCTCCCTATCCGCACACTAAGGCCGTGTCACATATGCAACCGCGCCCGTTTCGATTGTAGCCTTTCCATTCGTAAAGTCTATTACGTCTTGTATAAATCGTTCGGCTTCGTCCACCACGACCAACACGTCAAAAGCGACAACCTCCGTGTAGACCGTGTCGTGCAACACATGTGCCCCTTGCATGATTTCATATTGTATCTTCCCAGACAGATTATAGTCGGCTCGAATGTACACATGGCGATACAAAATCTTTTCAATGATGCCCGCCTGCACAAGCCCATCTTTTGCCGCCTTTCCGTACGCGCGTATCAGTCCACCCGTACCCAAAAGCGTACCGCCAAAATATCGTGTCACATTGACGCACACATTTTTTAATTGTTCGCCTTTTAATACATCCAACACGGGCAAACCCGCCGTTCCACTCGGTTCCCCGTCGTCGCTACACCGTTGTATCTCGTCTCGCTCTCCGATACAATAGGCAAACGCATTGTGTCTGGCATCATAATATTTTTTCTTCATGCTGTGCAAGAATTGTTGGGCTTCGTCCTCATTGCTGACGGGCGTAACGGTTGCGATAAACCGTGATTTCTTCTCCACGATTTCGGCTTCTGACACGTGCGCAATTGTTTTGAATTTTTTCAGCATATGGGCGACCCTAATGGATGAACTGTGCAATCATCTTAAACAACACATTTGTATCATAAAAGTACTTGGCAATGACCGATTGATGCATCAATTGGAGAAACATAGCCCCCTTCGGGCTTGTGACAAAAAAGGACGTGACAAGAAAACACACCCAGATGATAAGGGTTGCTTGCACAAGACCGGCCAAAATACCGCCAAACCGATTGAAGGTGCGAATCACGGGAAGCTTGGATACAATGTTTAAGGCATTTGTAAGCAAACGCATAATCATAAACACGAGGATAAACACAACAAAAACAGCGATGACATTGATAATCATATCGGCCAAAAACTTAACGAAATAATCTTGAAGCCCTGATATATTAAACATTTTATAAATTTCCGAATTGTTGTTTTCAAGGAGTGATGTTTTTAAAAAGGATGGTATTTGCAATTGGTTAATGGTTTCGACTTGAAAGGTTTTTGTCTGCTCACCAATCAAAGACTCCAGATTGATAAAGGGTGCAATGTGTTGTGCCAGTATCGCCGGAAGCTTTGTGTTGTGTTTTAAGAAGGCACCGGCGTACGGTTGCAAATAGTAGGTCAGCATCAAAGACAACAGCATGGATACCAGCTTAAATAGGGTAAGGATCAACCCTTTTCGGTACCCCAGATACGCAAACAGCAACAACACAATCAAAACAGCAAAATCCAATATGTTTAATCCCAGAAATGAAATTTCATTCAATTCGTGGCACCGCCTTTCTTTTTAGTTGGTTCTTTAGTTGGTTCTTTACTTGGTTCTTGTTTTGGTTCTTTACTAGGTTCTTTACTTGGCTCTTTTTTTGGCACAGGTTTTGTTACTTTCGGCGCGGCGCTTGGCACCGTGCCACCATCGCCGTCTTCTTTCGATTTGAGAGACATATCCTCTACGTATTCATCTTTCTGCATTTTGATGATATGCGCCTCCACGCCGCCTGCAACCAAGACGGTGTTCTGGTTGCCGACAAATTGTAAATCCTTCACATCTTGCAACGCCCGATAATTCCAAAGGCGCTTGCTACCCCCATTGAGTGCGATAAATTCACGATCGCATCCGATGATGGTCGCTTGAAAACTCGAATTCATATAGGTTACATTTTTCTCTGCTTGGTAGTCGTGTAATACGTTGCCTTTTGTGTCAATCCATTCGATTGTATTCTGCGGCTTTGCTTTGCTCTTATCATTATAAGGTTCTCCATAACAGAGCGCAATATTTTTTTTGCCCTCGAATGCAACCTCTTTCAGCTTATTGTTTAGTGGGAACGGTGTCTTCTTCACATCTGTGCTTTTGTTCTCTACATCGAAGAAGGAAATCTCTTTGTTTGAGATTGTCGTGAAGTAATTGTTTTCCATAAAAGCGACCATGGTCACAGCCGAGTCTGGCAATGCATACGAACTAAAAAAACCATCACTTTCGTCTGATACAAGGTCATCACTTTTGTTGACATAGTAAAATACAATGTTGGAGCTCACTTTGATGTCGTTGATATCCAACAGCGCAATGCCCAGTATGCGGTTGTCGTCTGAGATATCGCATGAGAGCGGCATTACATTTGGCTCTGCAAATAAATATTCTGACGCCAGCGTCCCCTTGTTGTCGTATACGTTTACATCATAATGAGAATCGTTTTCTAAAATTAACGCGGCATACCCGTTTTCGTTGATCGAAAAGCCAAGAATAGGGGTTTGTGTCTGCACCGAATATTTTAAACCCTTTGTATCATATATGTAGAGAGACTTGCCCTTCTCTTCGCAAACACCCACAATGCCACCTTCGGTTATCAAATAGGGGGCGTTCATCGAAAATGTATCCGTCCAAAGCGTGTCATTGTTCATGTCGAGCAACTGAATGCCGTCTCTTGTCACATAAAATATTTTGTTGCCATTGCAATAAAAGTTCACATATTTATAATTCTCGTATGGTATGACGACGCCGATATCCGCTGATGCTTGTTTTAGCGGTTTCGGCAGCAATCTTTCTGTGCCATCTGTGTAGTTGAGTAGTACGATTGCGACCACCGCAACCACCATCAACAACAATGAAACTTTTTTAACAAAATTTTGACTATTGTGCGCTGATGCCATCGTTCGCACCTCCTGTTTTCTGGTTTTATACTCCACGTGGGATGAAATCATCATGAAAAACGGCTAGAATTCCATAATACTGCGTCAGCGACTCCTAGCAGACTTCTGTCAGTATGCGTCGTCGTCGCTTCCTTGTCTTATGAAATTCTATCTCGTTTTTCATTCGATAATTTCATCCCGTGTGGAGTATATAAAGAGTCTTTGCACCATTTCTGATCATACTATGAAAGTGTATATGTTGTAAAGCACACGTACGTAAATTTGTTGACGAATCATTTATTTTTTTATATACTTATGGCGCTTTAACTTTTTCTTCATAATTTTTATTTTAAAAAGTTAAAGCGCAGAAGGTTTGCTTCCGTTTTTATGCCTCAACGATAAAGCAAACCGCTATAATTCTTAAAAATTACAGATTGGAGAGAGGTGCACGTATGGAAGAATTTAGGACGTTGGTTTCATCGATAAGCAGTTTTATTTGGGGGGTGCCCTTGCTCATCCTGTTGTGTGGTACGCATTTGTTTTTGACCTTTCGGTTGCGTTTCATCCAAAAGTACATATTCAAGGCCATTAAACTTTCCGTTACAAAAGATCAAAATGCAGTGGGGGACGTCAGTCAATTTGGTGCCCTAACAACAGCGCTTGCCGCAACAATCGGAACCGGTAATATCGTCGGCGTCGCCACAGCGATTTCCCTTGGTGGTCCGGGTGCTGTGCTGTGGTGTTGGCTCACCGGTATTCTCGGCATCGCGACAAAATATGCCGAAGGTCTTCTCGCCGTAAAATACCGCGTGAAAACCTCTGACGGCACCATGTTGGGTGGCCCAATGTATGCCCTTGAAAAAGGTCTTCATGCAAAATGGCTTGGGGTTTTGTTCTGTATATTTGCATCGATCGCCGCCTTTGGCATCGGTAGCACCACCCAGGCGAACTCCCTGTCATCCATGTTTGAAACAGAATTTCACGTTTCACCGGTTGTATCTGGCATCGTAATGACAGCATTGGTTTTCCTCGTCATGGTGGGCGGCATCAAATCCATCGCCAGCGTATGTGAACGGTTGGTTCCGTTTATGGCGCTCTTTTATGTCGTGGGCTGTATCATTATATTGGCGATTAATCACCAATATGTCGTGCCTGCCATCACCACCATTTTTTCGAGTGCATTTACCACTCGTTCTGCAACCTCTGGTTTTATCGGTTCGTCCATCATGATGGCGGCACGATATGGCATCTCACGCGGTTTGTTTTCAAACGAATCTGGGCTTGGCTCTGCGCCCATTGCCGCTGCGGCTGCCCAAACAAGAAATCCTGTGCGACAAGCGTTGGTTTCGATGACGGGTACGTTCTGGGATACTGTCGTCATTTGTGCGATGACTGGTCTTGTCATTGTTAGTAGCATCATCAAAAACCCCGCCCACCTTGAATCGCTAAAAGGTGCCGCCCTCACCAACGCCGTGTTCAAACAAATTCCTGTCGTAGGCTCGATTGTGTTGACGGTAGGCTTGGCGACGTTTGTGTTTTCGACCATACTCGGTTGGTCTTACTACGGCGAACGTTGTGTAGAATACCTATTTGGTAAAAAAGGAATTATGCCGTATAAAATTATTTACTCGATTACGGTATACTTAGGGTCTGTCATGTCTCTGTCTCTCGTGTGGGATATCGCAGACATTATGAACGCCCTCATGGCGGTGCCAAACTTGATTGCCCTGCTTTTGTTAAGCGGCGTGATCGTATCGGAAACAAAAAAATATCTATGGGAAGACAATTTGGATTCGGAGTCTAACGACTTGTTGTAAATGGAACAGGGTTGGGTACAAGATGCATACAGATGCATCTTGTACCCAACCCTTCTTTATGTTGATGCCCTTCGCATCATCCTCTTTACAAAATAAAGCAAAATGACAACCATCTCCAACAACCCCAAATACCCAAACACGGGGTATGCAAGCCCGACAAAATTAGAAAATCCAATCTGAGCCAATAAGACGCCGCCTATGGTCACGGCTATTTTTATGTAAATAGGGCGTACCGCTATTTTTTGTGACAGCCATTGGATGATGGCAAATCCGTTGGCAACCGCCGTCGTAAAGATCGCGGCCATCAGCACAAATAGATATAGATACATGAGCAAATCGTTTGTACTTACCTTCACAAGCCCAAGCATTGGCATCTCCAACGACTGTACCCATGTATACTGCAACAAAAGCGGCAACGACATAAAAATCCCCAACACGCACATGGCACCGCCACCGACGATCGCACCGTATTTTGCAATTTTTTTATTCTTCACCAGTCCATTTAAAGAGGCCAGCACCGAAATCGCCGTAATCACATTGTACGAAACGTATACAATAGAAGAGATGAGCCAATTGTCTGTCAGCACTTTAATCGCGGGCAGTTGGTGTTGAAAGGTTTCGACGCTATCGCTTAGGAGTAGATGCACACCTACAAATATGCCCCCCACCATGAGCATGGGGCAAAGCACGACGTTAATGTCGACAATGCCCTCCACGTCAAATAAAAAGGTAACAAAGCACAATAGTGCAATGAGAACAATGCCCACCATTTTTTCATACCCAAACACCTGTTGCACACACGAGCCTCCGGCCGCCATCATGGTACAAAACAAAATGCCCAAAAACAGCAGAACGACAACGCCCATCACCTTGCCCAATGTTTTGCCCAGCATCAAGCCCATCAGTTCGTCATAGCTTTTTGTTTTGTGCTCGACCATCGTGTGCATCACCGCCCAACCAACCAGTGCAAACAACACCCCAGACACCAGTAGCCCCACGATGCCGATTGCCCCAAACCGCACAAAAAACTTCAGTAGCTCTTGCCCCGATGCGAACCCAGCGCCGAGAATGGTTCCGGCATACACCGACGCAATTTTGATCATTTTATTTCTATCCCCAGACATAATAATTTCCTTTCCTGTACATCTATGACTTATTTTATGCTATACTCTTATTGAATATATTAGAACCTGTTTAATATCTCCATTTTGCGTCTTTTGGGCTAATTTTTCGTTCTGCTGCGTCAGCGTCTTCTAGCAGAATTTCTCCGAGTATGCGTCGTCGACGCTTTTTTGCATAACAAAAAATTTGCTCCAAAATCCACTAAAAGCGAGATATTAAACAGGCTCTTACATGAGGGGAATTTTTGTATGGTTGCTTATTCTATCGATGCGGGAAGCATTAAAACATTCATGAACAACTTGTTAAAGGGCGATATGTTTGACGAATTTTTGATACGCACAGCCGAAGCCGAAACCTTTGTTACGTTTTCGATTGACGGGCGCTTAAACAAAGAGTTTTTCGAAGAAGAGCCTGAAGCCGCCTATTGCCTCTGGCGTACGTTGCGTCCTTATTTTTTCGACCTCATCAAGGGGGCCACGAAGCCAAAGTCTATGAAGTTTGTCTTTTCGATGAACGTCGAGGCGACGACGCGCTTTGACGAAAACGCCGCGGCACTGTTTATCAACGTCACGTTTGCAGACAATGCGTTAACCTGTGTTACAGGTTGTCAGCAGAAAAATTTTGCCCTAACCAAAACCTTGGACTTGGCTTGGGATCAGCATGTATATACGTTTTTAAAAGAGCATCAAATTATTAGCACTCATCTCGAATGAGTGCTAATTTTTTCTTGACTTTTTCAAAAATTAATTTTATAATGGCACTGAAATGTGGTACAACGCTACACGCATAAACTTTTATTTAAGGAGGAACTACACAATGGAAAAAGGCAATCTTTCTATTAACAGCGAAAATATTTTACCGATTATTAAAAAATGGCTCTATTCTGACTCTGATATTTTTATTCGGGAGCTTGTATCAAACGCCACCGACGCCATTACCAAACTGCAAAAACTGATCTCAATGGGTGAGGCATCTATGCCCGAGGGCACAACCTACCGCATCACCGTTTCAATTGATAAAGAAAACAAACAAATTAAAGTAACCGACAACGGCATTGGCATGACGGCAGACGAAATTAAACAATACATCAACCAAATCGCTTTCTCAGGCGCCAGTGACTTCCTTGAAACCTACAAAGAGAAACTGGGCGAAGGCTCCGATATCATCGGTCATTTCGGTCTTGGCTTTTATTCTTCCTTTATGGTGGCAGACAAGGTGCAAATCGACTCTCTCTCTCATAAAGAAGGCGCTGTGCCGGCCCGTTGGATTTGCGAAGGCGGCATCGAATTTGAAATGGGCGAAAGTGACAAAGCGTCGACGGGTACAACCGTTACGCTATATGTAAACGACGAAAGCCTCGACTTCTTAGAAGAATACAAAATAAAAGAAATATTGAAAAAATATTGCAACTATATGCCAGTGGAAATCTATTTTGACGTCATAAAACCAGAAGAAGAACCAAAAGACGATGACATCATTGACGCCGAGGCCGATGCGGATGAAATCATTAACGCGGATGCAGACGAAGACGATGCGACCGACAAGAAAGATGCGCCAAAGCCGATTAATAACACAAGCCCGCTCTGGTTAAAACAACCGAAAGACTGCACAGACGAAGAGTACAAAGCCTTCTACCACGAAGTCTTTACCGATTTCAATGAGCCGTTATTCTGGATACACCTAAACATGGACTATCCGTTCCGTCTCAAAGGCATCCTCTATTTTCCAAAACTAAAACATGAATTAGATTCGATAGAAGGACAAGTCAAATTATACAACAACCAAGTGTTTATTGCCGACAACATCAAGGAAGTGATCCCCGAATTCTTGCTATTGTTAAAAGGCACGATGGACTGCCCAGACTTGCCACTCAATGTATCCCGAAGCTTTTTGCAAAACGACGGCTACGTCACCAAAATGTCCAACTATATCACCAAAAAAGTATCCGACAAGTTAAACTCTCTGTTTAAAAAGGATCGCGAGAACTACGAGCAATTTTGGGATGACATCAGCCAATTTATTAAATATGGCTGTATCAAAGAGACGAGCTTCTACGATAAAATCAAAGACGCCATTCTCTTTAAAACGACCAACAACATCTACACCACGTTGCCTGAATACCTAGAGCGAAACAAAGAAAAGCATGAGAACAAGGTATTCTACGTGACAAATGAAAATCAGCAAGCCCAATATGTGAAATTATTCAAAGACTACGAAATGGAAGCAGTTTTGTTAACGACGAAACTGGACGTGCCATTTATCCAATATATCGAGATGCACAACCATGGCACGACCTTCGCCCGCATCGATTCAAACGTCGCCGACATACTAAACACAGACACCCCTGACGACAACAAGGATAGCAAGGAATCACTAGAAGCGCTCTTCCGCCTTGCCCTCGACAACGAGAAACTAAAAGTAGACGTACAAGGGTTAAAATCCGACTCCATATCGGGTATGATTATATTAGACGAACAATCGAGACGTATGCAAGAGATGGGCTCCATGTTTGGCGGCATCAATATGATGGGCTTTGACATGTTTGGCAACGAAGAAACACTCATACTCAATAAAAACAACAATGTCGTCAAGTTGCTTCTTCAGCTAAAAGACGATGAGTCGAGAAAAGAAGACGTACACTTGATCTGCAAGCAAGTACACGACTTGGCCATGATGAGCCACAAGCCGTTGGCTGTAGAGGCGATGTCTGATTTTATTGGAAGAAGCAATCGCATCCTTGAGATGATCGCCAGCCACAATCATACCGTTTAAGTTTAGTAACTGTGCGATAAAAAGAAAACCCCCATCCTCCTGCAAGCAGCAGGGGATGGGGGTTTTCTTTTTATCTTCTCACGGGCAAAATTTATGACTTCTTTGCCAACAACATCGCTTCTTTCCACATGTCACGCATGCTCCGAATGAGGCCAATGGCCTCTGTCAGCTTGGCGGTGTCTTTCCGGACATTGGCTTGGTAGAGGATGCGTTTGATATACACATACAATTCATCCAACGTATTCGAGATTTCATATTTTCGATCTAAAGTGATTTGAAACTCTTCAATAATGTCTGATGTTCTCTGAATCAGCTCATTGGTTTTCATCAAATCTTTTCGTTCTAAGGCCACGAGTGCCTGATTTGCAAATTTTAAAGCGCCATCATACAACATCATCGTAAGTTCTTCAGGCGTCGCTGTGTAAACAGAGTTATTTTTGTAATTTGCGTAAGGATTATTCAAAGACATAAAAGCCCCTCCAATATTATTTTATACGTTCTATATAGGCGGCGGTAATGATTGCATATACACAATCATGATCGCTCTCCTATGAACATTGAGAAATATTCAGCACCATGTGAAATGTTTAGCGCCGAATATATACTGCCTAAGAAATCAAAGTGCAAAAATGTTTCAAAGTCGCTTCCGGTATACTAACGCTTTTGAAAAAGTTTTGTCAGATTCAAGCCTTAAGCAATATACTTGAACAATAATATAATATAATATTTATCAGGTTAAAGTAAAGATGAAAATAAAGGCATCACAGCGACCCGTGTGTGAACAAGGGCGTATTACCGCTTTTCGTCCACAATTACACCTTGCATTTCCAACATTTTCGCAAACAAGTCTAGTTCATCCTTAGAAGGAACTTCTCTTATCACTTCACCTGTATCTTTATCATATATGTCAACCATAATTTGCTTTGTTTGCTCATGAATGCCAACCTTAAATTCCTTGTTGGTGCCTTTTAGTTTTTCGTTGGCATATTTGGCGGCTTTTGCCAATGCATCCGCTGCAATTTTATATACGTCGTCATTTTGTGTATTGCCGTCGCTTTTGCTTGTTCGGTCCCATGTATCTATATCGCCGCTTTTGGCCTTTTTTAAAATTTCGTCAATTGATTGTCCGCGATAACTGTCTTTCTTCTCTGGAGGATCTGCGCTTACTTTTGTCTTTGCATTCTCACTTTGCTGCGGCGCTTGTTGTGGGGGTTGCACCCTCGTCGCGTAATCCATCGCCGGCATGCTCATGTCGCTCGAAATTCTACCTGCATCAAAATCCATTTGAATAAACCTCCTTAAATAAATAGTATTACATCTTACTATCAAAACTGGATTGCCTACTGTACAACGACTCTAGGTCATTGTATTTCACGCTGACCTTCTTGCCCTCTTGTACCGCTTTCATATTTTGGGCGAGCAACACGTTCAACTTTTTCATAATCATTTGATTTTTTTTATCTATAACCAAAATATTACCTGCTAGAAGCTTAATCTCAGCTTTTATGTCTTTAAAACGAACGTCTGATGGGTTTTCCTTCAAGATTTTTTGATGGCTTGCCTTGTTCAGCCGCTCTTCAATGCGGATCAAAAGGTCGAAATACTCTTGCCTTTTTTCATAATATAGACTGAACGCCTCTACATCTTCTTCCCGCACTTTAAACGATTTGTCCTTCGAAAAATCATATACTTCCTTCAACACATCTCTTTTTTGCGCCAATAAAGCAGTTATCTCTTTCCATTCAGCCTCATTCTGCATTTAAACGTCTCCTACCCTTGGAATGCCTGCACCAAACTCATCTGGCTATTGCTACTTGACATCGCCTGGTCCATTCTAGAAAACATATCATAATAACTCATCTCTTTGTTGTACAAATAATCTTTTAATGTATCAATCTGTGAATCGTAATCTTTCAATGATTTCGACAAAATATTGTCTGTATCCGATGTTGTATTTGCGATACCAGCCAAATTTCGAAGAGAACCCTTTGCTCCCACTGCATTGTTTATATTATTATACAGCTTGTCGGCAACGCCCGTATCTGCTTTTGTAAACAGCGTGACAATGTCATCACCACGGTCGGAAATTGCTTTTCTTAACTTATCTTCGTCAATTGACATAAGACCAGGCTTGCTAAGATCTGACGTCGTCGTAATGCCGATGTCATAAAGAGAGATCTTGTGCCCGTCCCCCAAGTCGACACTCGAATACATGTCTTGGCGCATCTTGGTTGAAAAACCTCTTAAATAGGAATCGTTGTACAAAAGACCCGTTTTGGCCTTATCTTCCCATTTCTCGATTTCTGTTTCGCTCATTGCCTCTTTTTGCGTATCTGTGAGCGGTTCATAATAGGTGTAGTCACCGCTTTTTTCACGATGTTCAGATGTAACCGTGTTCATGCCGGCAATCATTTTGTTATAATCGTCGACAAACGCTTTGATTTTGTTGTATGTCGTGTCAACATCGGGGGTACTGGTCACGTGCAACGAATCAAACTTAGACGCACTGGCAGAAGAGCCATTGACCAAATCCTGTAAATCGGCGTCTGTAATGTCCTCATTTGCCGTCGTCTCGTTAATGTTAAATTTAAAACCACCCATATCGACTGCATTGGAAGACCGAGATGTCCAGACACCATCAACTGAAAAAATAGCGTCTTTGCCTTTCACTTCGTTGGTTGACAATTTCATGTTTTGAAATAGGGAATTCGAGTCGGTTAGGCTCACTTTGCTGTTGGCGCCTGTTTCCTTTGACTCGATCATAAATGTATTCTTTGCTTTGTTAAAACTCATCTTCACGCCCGCGGCAACATTATCATTTACTTTGGTCATAAAGGCAGCAATCGACGTCTTTTCATCAAAATCGATTTGTTGATTGTTCACATATACGCTACCAGGGCCTGTAATACCAAACATGTCGCCCAATGTTGTTTTCGACGTATCGAGCTGGTTGTTTTGTCCGTTTTTTAGCCCAAAGTCTGCAAACAAGGTAGTTTTACGTAAGGTTTGGTCGTTGTCCGTCATGACTGACTGCCCATCTGGATCTGTAGGCGTAAAGGAAACCCCTACATTCTTGGTTTCATCCGTACCCATTAAGAAAATGCTTGCATCTCTTGAATCCGTGTTTATGGCAGAGACCGAACTCCTAATGTCTGTCTCTGCATTGGTAGTGTTGTTTTTTGCCTTCTTTAAGGCTTCATTAATGGCATCCGCGGTTTCTTTGGTTGTTTTGCCTTGCGCGATATCCAACCCAACCGTATACGTATCTGCGCCAATTTTTATGTTAAAATTTCCGCTAATGGCGTCCTTTAATTTTCCATCTGTATCATACTCAATTTTATCCAGCGCCATTACATCTTTTCTGGCTGTCGTATCCGCAATGGATACGGTATGACCAGATGTCGTCTGCACGCCGACCTTATTGGCGCTCTGGTCATAGGTCATTTTTACTTTTTGACCGCCATTTATTTCTGTTCCAAACGCATCTTTTAGTTGGCTGTTGATGTTATCGATCAACAATTGGTTCTTTTCTTGCACTGTAGAGGTGCTATCGTTCTGGATTTGATCCAAAATACCGCCATCAAACTTAATCTTGGTTGTTTTGCCATCGAGCGTCACTTCCATTGTATCGGATGGCCGCATATTTTCAGCCATGCTTTGCCCCACCACAAGAGAACCTTCGATATTTTTAACGACACTGCCGCTTCCTTCAAGCTTCGCCGTAGAAGCCAATTGCCCCACTTGCACCGAATAATCAGCCGAAGCGTTACTGGATGTCACCGAGATCGCCTTAGAATCAGCGCCGCCGCTTGTGATGGATGTTTTAAAATTGCCAAATGCGGCTTCATAGCGCAAGTTCGTCGCCTTGTTAGAACCAAAATACTGATCCTTGAAGGTATTGATGTTGGAAATCTGGCTTCTATACGCCTGTTGTTTCCATGCCTGTAATTGTCTTTTTTGCTGCACTTTATATAACTTCTGGCTTTCGGCATTCATTAACTTCGTAACCATGCCGTCAATATCCATGCCAGATCCAAGCCCTGTCATTCTTGATACATTATCTGTATACATATTGCAACCCCCCTTTTATAATGGGCAGTTTAAACTTTCTACACTGCCTTGTTGTAGGTTCTATCTCCCCTACTGATATTCTCAAAGCGCTTTCAAAATTGTCCGTACGCGCAAAGTAAACGACAATTCTATCCACTTGTTATATCGGATTATGCTTTTGAATTCTTAACATCATTTATCAAAATTGTTTGCGGAACCACGGAGAAAACGACAAAAAGGATACACCCACCCGCATCTTCACACGTTAGATATATCCATTTTAACCGCTATTCATAAAGCACGTTCCTACCCGATTACAAAAGCTTGATCATATAAGCCGAATTTTCGGATACTTTAAACCCGTTTTTTTTGTAGTAATGGAGCAAGCCCTCGTCGTTGGACGTCAATAGATCGATGGCACTGACATTGTTCTTCTTTAAATATGATTCCATCAAGAGCATCATCTTTGTGCCCACGCCTTTGTTTTGGAACTCAGGCCTGACAACCAGTTCCTTGATGTAATATTTGTTGAGCAAAAAGTAATCGTTCATCGTGCCAAGACAAACAGCCAATACTTTCCGCTCTACATAGGCAAAGCCTGAAAAATTGGGCGTGTCTTCCAAATCACAAAAATACCGTTCAATCTTCTCTCGTTTGAGCCAGTCGTAGTTGTATGGTGGATTTCGAAACGCCTCACAATAAATGTCAATGTAAACATCTCTGGAGGTTTTGCTATATTTCACCAATACGCCCTTGTCCTTATGCATGATTGGCTAATATTTGTGTCACTTCTTCTTGCCACCCGCTGATGATCGGCACAAATTCATATTCGATAATATCTGCCACAAGGCCTTTGTCCTGATTTTCAATCGCTGTCATTAATTCACCCATGAGCGCTCTAACTTCGCCTTGCTTTGCATCGATCGAATGACATTCTGTAGTTGCCTCAAACATCTCAATCAAGACCAAGACGCCCTCGAGTAAATCTGCAACCGACACCAATTCGCCGCCAGCCCGGATTATATCTAACTCCTTCTCCACATTGTCATTGATTTTGTCAAAATATTCGAGTGAATTTCTTAGCACTTCTATCTTTTCATCCAACTGTAACACCTCTCTCTTCTAACTCTTGAATAATTTGCTCTAACTGCGGACATATGCCCGCGCATTCCTGCTTTACTCGTATAAATACATCTCTACATGCTTCATATATAGTAACATTCTTTTGTGCGATAAACAACTTTTCTTCTTCATCCGGTTTTCTTTCTTGTCTTGATAGATACACAATTTGTTCCCATTCGAGAGAAATGAGCATTTTTAAATATCCTGTATGCTCGATTTCATAATCTACTTGATCCAATTCTGTCAAAATGCGGTCTACTTCTGTTTGTTTCACAGCGGCATTGTATTTGTATTTGCTCACGAGTTTTTTGCTCAGTTCCACTGCATGTTCAATTCTTTCCAACATCGCCGGAATCATATGTATCGTTTGTAATAAATCTTTGGATATTTCTAATCGTTCGGAATCTGTAAACATCGTACCTTTTGCAAATATTGTATTAAGCATCTCGTCTACGTTGTCACCTGTCTGGCAATACGCATCAATTGCCTCTTGAAATGTCATAATCTTTGTGCCTTTAATCAATGCGCCACCCTCGGTTGCATCGATGTAGGTCGTATTGTCTTGATGTTTGCGGATATGCTGTTCAAACCAAACAACATAGGAGTATAGCACGTCTGTGCTACCTACCTTACCCCCATATATATCTTCTATGTATATTTTTTCAATTCTCTCTTTCTGGTCTTGCACTGTCTTTTCTATATGTTCTGTGCCTGTGGCGTGTAACTTGTCATCCGGATTCGACAAGTCAAGTCCAATAAAAATAATGTTTGAAAAGCCCAATACCCGCACAACCTCGGTCGCTACACACGCAACCGATCCACCCAAAGCAAAGAAAAGCCGTTCCTTCTCATATTTTTCGACCAACATAGGCATAAGCTTGTCGATAGGCGACAGAATATGAATTTTTTTACCTTTATGAATCACCGTCAAATCGTGATTGGAAACTGAAATATAGAGAAGCGGAATCTGCATACCTTTTGCATCACTCTCATTGTTCAACCAATATCCCTGTTGCCCATCCACACTAATCATCAAATCTGGTATAATATCGTGCTTTAACAAGACTTTGACGGATGTTAACAACGCAATGATCATGACTTTGCCCTTTATCGTTTTTAGCAGTTCAATATTTTTGTCAAGGGAAGGCCCTGATGCCACGATGACAACCGGCTTACCATTACATTCGCCTGCAAAATTGTACACGCTATATCCATTTAGCATAAATGGAATGTTCCGAATAAAATTATTCGTCCAACGTATATTAAAATACTGGCTCGTATTTTTGTCAATCATTCTGGCCCGCATTGTGCTGGTGATCGCTTTCAAAAATTCAATACAAGATTCTTTATATAGATCTCTATACAACGGCAGGATAAGCCCCTGCATCCGTTCATAATCATACCAAGGCACTGTTTCGTATAGGTAGTTGTAAAAATCGGCCACCTTTTCACCTGAATATATTTTTACCCGCTTGTCTTCAAATATTGGTCGACAGTCTACATTGTTAAGCAACAAGTCTACGAGTTCTAAGTCTGGCTCATAGATAATTAACTGGTTCATATCTGACATCTTGGCTAACAGTTCTTTTGTGTAGTACCCAAACCATATGCCGAAGCAAACGAGTATGCCTGCTTCTGTAAACTCTACATCTTGGACAAACTTCTTGGCTTCTTTTATGGGGTCATATTTGCTGTGGGCATATTTCCACCTTTCATCAATTTTGACCTGTAGCGTCATACATCCATTCTTGCAACGTTCTACTTTATACCGATCTGAGTCTTTCACATCGATCGGATGGTAAATGATACCGCTTGCTGTAAGGCTTTTTATATTGTTTTGATATAATTCCGTCATATTTGCCATTCTCCTTCATCAAATTTCTATAAAAAAAGGCTAGCGTGATACGCTAGCCTTTTTTTATATGCCAGGAAAGTGCTTCGCACTTCCCTCGCCGCGGCTCACCGCGCTACTTCATATTATCCTAACAATTGGAGCACTTGGTTCGGCGCTTGATTTGCTTGCGATAGCATCGTCGTCGCCGCCTGTTGAAGCACGTTCTGTTTTGCATAATCCATCATAACAGTCGCCATATCTGCATCTTCAATACGTGAATTCGCTGCAGACAAGTTCTCTGCAGAACTTTCCAAGTTGTTGTTTGTGTAAGAAAGTCTGTTTTGAACAGCACCTAAATTTGCTCTTTGTGAGTTGACAGTTTCAAGCGCACCGTCAAGTGTTGACAACATGTCACTGATCTTTCCGCCTTGGTTTGCATTGGCAAGCACTTTGAGGTTATCGGCAATTTTGTCAATGCCAAGACCAGCCGCAGACATTGTTCCGATGTGGAATGAAATATTTTGACCGCCATTGGCGCCAATTTGTAAATGAATGCTACCAGTAGCCGATGTACTCGCAGGGGTTGTGGTTTTGGTAACCGTAACGGATGCTTTTCCCTGCGCATTTGTAACTGCGTTATAGGTAACTACTGTTTTAGCCGCAACACTACCTGCATAGTCGCCGCCTAGTAGTTTCTTTGTATTAAATTCTGATCTGCCAGACATATCCGTAATTTCACCAAGCAACTGACCCACTTCGTTTGCAATTTTTATGCGGTCGTTGGTTGTGTTTGTATCATTGCCGGCCTGTACAACCAACTCTCTCGAGCGTTGCACCATGTCGCCGATCTCTGACATAGAGCCTTCCGCTGTTTGGATCATTGAAATACCGTCTTGCGTATTTTTTGAAGCCATATTTAAACCTTTAATTTGCGCACGCATTTTTTGCGAGATTGCCAAGCCTGCCGCATCATCTGATGCCGAGTTAATTTTCTTTCCTGTTGAAGCGCGTTGACTATCTCTTGTTTTATCTGCGCCTACTGCACCTAAAGCTCTGTATGACATTAAAGCAGGAACGTTCGTATTAATTACTGTAGTTGCACCTGATGACATGATAATTCCTCCTTGGGATTTTGGCGTCTCCGCCGATGACATTTTTTTGGCCTAAAGCGCAAATGTTTTTTGTGCTTCATGACTTACATGTAGTATATCGGTGTTCTATCAGATTACTTAATACTTTTTCTCGATTCGCCGTATACTAGTTTTTGGTATGTCCCATCAGGATGTTATGTTCATTCAGAGAAGAATAAGTGCCTTACACAAAAAAGAGGCTGATACCTAGTACCAGCCCCTTGGATGCTTCTTATTATCCTCATAATTGTGGCACTTGGTTTGGTGCTTGATTTGCAGTCGCAAGAACTTTAAGGTTATCGGCGATTTTATCGATGCCGAGATCTGCTGATGTCATCGTGCCGATGTATAACGTAATATGTTGATTGCCATTGGAACCAATTTGAAGATGAATACTGCCTGCCGCATCGTCTGCTGCAGAGTTGATTTGCTTTCCTGCTGAAGCTCATTGACTTGCTCTTATTTTGTCTGCGCCAACCGAACCTAGCGCTCTGTTAGACATTAAAGCGAGCACATTTGTGTTTCATTGAATAAAGAACGCAAAAAAAAAGTTGGTACACTGTACCAACCTTTTCATCATTTCTATTATCCTAACAATTGTAGTACTTGGTTAGGTGCTTGGTTTGCTTGTGCTAACATCGTTGTTGCTGCTTGTTGAAGCACGTTCTGCTTCGCGTAATCCATCATAACTACCGCCATATCAGCATCTTCAATACGTGAATTTGCTGCGGACAAGTTCTCAGAAGAGACTTCCAAGTTGTTGTTTGTATAGCTAAGTCTGTTTTGAACAGCACCAAGTGATGCTCTTTGCGTGTTGATGGTTTCAAGGGCACTGTCAAGTGTTGACAACATACTACTGATTTTCGAGCCTTGGTTTGCTTTCGCAAGAACTTTAATGTTATCAGCAATTTTGTCAATGCCAAGACCTGCGGATGTCATTGTGCCGATGTGGAATGTAATGTGTTGACCACCGTTGGCGCCAATTTGAAGATGAATACTACCAGCTGCCTTTGTAACCGCTGTTGTTGTAGTGGTCGTAACTTTAACAGACGCTTTTCCTGCTGTATTTGTAACTGCGGTATACGTCACCACGCTCTTCGCTGCAACGCTACCAGCATAGTCGCCACCTGTCAATTTCTTGGTATTGAATTCAGTTCTCTTGGACATATCTGTAATTTCATCAAGCAACTGTTGCGTTTCGTTCGCGATTTTTACACGGTCATTGGTTGTATTTGTATCGTTGCCGGCTTGCACAACCAATTCTCTTGTACGTTGCACCATGTTACCGATTTCAGATATAGAACCTTCAGCTGTTTGGATCATCGAAATACCATCTTGCGTATTTTTAGATGCCATATTCAAACCTTTGATTTGCGCACGCATTTTTTGGGAAATAGCCAAACCTGCCGCGTCGTCCGCTGCTGAGTTGATCTTCTTTCCTGTTGATGCTCTTTGGCTTGCTCTTGTTTTGTCTGCACCGACTGCGCCTAACGCTCTGTTAGACATTAAAGCGGGGACATTAGTATTAATTACTGTAGTTGCACCTGATGCCATGATAATTTCCTCCTTGAGTTTTATTTGGGCTTCCTTGCCCGTAATATTTTTAGTTTAAAGTACTGGTGGCCTCCAGTGTTTATCACTTTCAAATTATATATCGGCGTTTCCAAAGATTACTTAATAGCTTTTGGAAAAATTATTTTATTTTTTTATGCTTGATGTGTTGGTTGATTTTAAGTAGTTCTGGCTCGCGCTCGATACACTGCACAATGTCCTCCAGAAAAAAATCATGAACGCCTTCGCCTTTGTAAAGCCGCTTATATATTTCTGTAATAAATTGAAAATCTTCTTCTGTGTCCATGGTGAATCTATATCCTGTATAATCCGTTTCGAGTTGATAGACCTTTACCTTGGTGCTATTTTCGATGATATAAGGGGTTACGTGTTCTCTTTGGTATGCCTCTTTTGCGTGTGCGTGGGCATTGGCAAGCTTTGCAAAGGGGAAAATCTCAACCCCGAGGCCGGTTGGCATGCCGTCCACTCTCACATATTCACATTCGGTCTCGTTCGCATACAGTGCCGCACTGGCATCAATGATGTGGCAATCGATCAATGGATTGTCACAGCACACGCGCATAATATGCTGTACACCGTATTGCTGTGCCGCCAAAAAAAATCGCCCCAGTACATCTGCTTCGCTTCCCCGAAAACAGGTCACGCTATATCGTTCGCACTCTGCCACGATGGCATCATCTTGTGCGCCTGTCGTCGTGGCAATGATGATATCATCGATGTTTTTGGCACCTCGCACTCTTGTGATGATATGCCCGAGCGCGGTTTTGTCTTGTATGGTTTGAAGCACTTTTCCCGGTAGCCTCGAGGCACCCATGCGCGCTTGCCCAATCATGGTGATTTTTCTTACCAAGATGTAAACCCTCCATCCACCACTATGTTTTGCCCTGTCATGTAACTAGACGCATCAGACGCCAACAGCACGGCGATTCCCTTTAGTTCATTGGGTTGGCCGATACGCCCCAAAGGTGTTTTTTCTGATAACTTTTGCATAAACCATTCATTTTGTTGCACCTTTTCTGATGGAAACGGCCCCGGACAAATACAGTTGGCCCGTATACCCTTTGCCCCATAGTTGCATGCCACATACTTTGTAAACTGGACGATCGCCGCTTTTCCCGCCCCATAATTAACCGGATTGTCAAACCCTGTCGTGCCGTAGATTTCTGGATTTGGAGAGACGACGCCGTACATTGATGTGATGTTGATAAAATTGCCAAAGCCTTGTCGCAACATATACGGAAGTACTGTGTTTGTCACTTTAAAGACGCCATTGATGGTGCCGTCGATGCCTTTTGTGAACGCCTCATAGTCCATGGCTTCCAGCTTGCCCGCCGCACCATAACTCACGTTGTTGACGACAACGTCTATTCTGCCATAGGTTGTATAGACATGTTTCATCAATGCGCCAATCGATGCATCTTCTGTTATGTCCATATACATGGTTTCGCACGAAACAGCATATTGTAGACGGAGGTGTTCTGCCAATTGTTCTGCCTTTTCTTTCTGTCTCGCCGCCAAGACGAGTGTGGCACCGTATTCGGCCAAACCCTCTACCATGGCCGTGGCCAATCTGCTTGTGGCCGCCGTGACCACAATCACCTTTCCTGTTAAATCAAATAAAGAGGCCATGTCGCACCCTCCACCTCCTCTACACCCACATTGATGGATTTAATATTTTCTCTGGCACATCTGCAAATTGTTTTTGCATGTCGGCATGCATCAGTTCAATTTCACACATGTCAAGATTTTCTTGTAATTGTGCCATATTGTCGCAACCGACAAACACTTTGTCAATTAACTCATTGCCCATCGCGTAGGAGAACAATAGCTGTTTTCTTGTCAGCAACACTTCGTGTGCGATCGCATCCAACCGTTTGATATATGGCTTTACATCAGACAAATGGCTCGGTATGTCTTGCTCTTCCATCAGCAACAGCCCTTGCAGATAGATGCTTCTGGCATGCACCTCGATGCCTTTTTGCTTCATCTTCTCAAGCATACCCGTTCGCAACAGACGATTGTCTACCATGTTAAACGGCACTTGTATGACGGCAATGTCATCATACAGAAGACATTGTTCAATCTGTGTTGCATCGTATACGGATACCCCTATCTTTTTGATTTTGCCCTCTTCTTTATAGAGGCAAAGGGTGTCATAACTCTCAGACAAATCTCGAACGTCATGCAACAAATAATAGTCGATGCAATCGACATTTAAGTTGCGCAGACTCTCGTCTACCGTGTTCTTCTCTTTTGTACACTTGCCCTTCGACACGATTTTTATTTTGTTTTGCAAATGATTTTCTTTTATAAACGTGCCGATCCTTGTTTCGCTGTCGCCGTACGCCGCCGCCGTGTCAAACGTATCGATGCCATTTTCATAGGCATATCGCAACATGCGGCTTGATTCGTCCGTTTCTGGTTTGCCCGTTTTATTTTTGATGCCGTACGCAAGACCCAACTGCACCGTACCCAACCCTAGCTTCATCTCGTTTACCTCTGATATGTTTTTATTTTTTCGATTATATACGCTTGTTGTTCTTCTGTTAGCGTCGGAAACATCGGAATGCTGATCTCTCTGCTATAGAAATTTTCGCAGACTGGAAATTCACCTTTGCGGTAGCCAAAGTTGTTTTGATAATACGGCATATAGTGCATGGGGATGTAATGCACTTGCACCAAAATATTTTGTGCCCGCAAGTAATTAAAAAAGTGCAACCGATCTATCCTTTCGTCTACCAAAATCGGATAGAGATGGTAGGCATGCAAGCTTGTCGGCTTTGATTCGTTCCATCGGTCAAATCCGTTGACCGGTGTCGTCAGCCATGACACATCTGCAAATTCATCATCATATCGGTTAGCGATTGTGTTTCTTCTATATAAAGATGCGTCTAGCTTATCCATTTGAGAAATGCCAAGCGCCGCTTGCATATCCGTCAAACGATAATTAAACCCCAACTGGTGCATCTCATAATACCAAGGCCCATCATTGCTTTGCAATGCATGCTCGTCCTTTGTAATGCCATGGGTTCTAAACAATTTTAATTTTTCATAATACTGTTGATTATTTGTGACGATCATCCCGCCTTCGCCCGTTGCCACATGTTTCACCGGATGAAAGGAGAGCATCGCCATGTCTGCGTGGGCACATACACCGTCACCGTCTAACAGGCTACCGATGGCATGCGCCGCATCATGAATGATCACAATGTCTGTATGTTCAATACTCTTCCTTAGTTTTTTAACGTCAAACGGATTGCCTGCATACGATACAGGGGTAATGACTTTTGTTTTGTCTGTTATCTTTTGCGCAATCTGCTCTAGGCAGACGTTGTAGGTTGTGGGGTCGATGTCGGCCAATACAGGCACAGCCCCCATGTAAAGACCCCCGTTTGCCGACGCCACAAACGTATTGGGTGTCGTGATAAATTCGTCGCCCTTTTGTATGCCGCTGGCAAAGTAGGCACCATGTAGCGCCGCTGTTCCGTTTGCAAACGCCACGGCATAGCGGCAATTGTGATAGGCCGCTACCTTTTCTTCAAATTCTGAAATTTTGGGGCCTTGGGTCAAATAATCACTGCGAAGGGTTTCCGTCACAGCCAAAATATCCGCCTCGTCAATCCATTGCCTACCATATGATATCGGTTCCATACACTCATTCCCCTGCTATATATTGAAACGCCATGGGCGTACCCTTTTCTAAATCTGCATTAAATGTTTTTCCCAATATTTCTTCGTAATGCCTCGTATGCATGCCAAACGCCGGGCGAATCGACCGCACATTTTGTTCGGTTATCCGATCCCCTTTTTTCACATCGCATACGACAAACAACGACCGGGCATGTTCTTTGCTTTTTACCTGCTGATCGGTCAGCTCATAGGTGACACGGCCAAGCGCCGCCTCGATTTGCCGCACGTCGTCTACAAGCTTTGTCAGCTCTGCTCTGTCTAAAGAAAAAGTGGCGTCTGGGCCACCGATTTTTTTATCCAAAATAATATGCTTTTCGATGACACAAGCACCAAGCGCCACTGCACCCACCGCCACAAGCGTGCCAAGTGTATGGTCAGACAATCCCACGTCAAGGCCAAAGCACTGCCGCATATTCGCCAGTGTGTTTAAATTAACGCCTTCGATAGGGGTCGGATAGGCAGACGTGCATTTTAATAGAACGATGTCGTCATTGCCTTCTTCTTTGCATGTGTTAACCGCCTCTTCAATGTCTGCTTTCGTGGCAACACCTGTGGACATGATAATCGGTTTTTTCGTTCGCGCCACGCGCCGTAGAAGCGGAATGTCATTGATTTCAAACGACGCAATTTTATAGGCGGGTGTTTGTAGCGTTTCCAATAGTGTAACCGCGGTATGGTCAAAGGGCGTAGAAAAAATGGTGATGCCAATTTCTTTTGCATACGCGAACAGTTCTTCATGCCATTCGTACGGCGTGTACGCCGTCTCGTATAATTTGTACAACGTCGTGCCATCCCAAATGGTGCCTTGGTTTACTTGAAAATACGAGCGATCGCAGTCGATCGTGATGGTGTCAGGGGTGTAGGTTTGTATTTTGACCGCATCTAAGCCCACCTCTTTTGCCATTTTAATGGTTTGCTTTGCGATTTCTTTATCATGGTTATGATTGGCCGAAATTTCCCCAATGATGTAAGCCGGTTGCCCTTGCCCAATGGTTCGTCCGTTTATGGTCATGGCGTCTCTTCCTTATTTAAAATTTCAACAATGACTTTTGTTTTTAGATAGGCAAATACAATTTTTCGGTTGTCAAAAGCCGGTGCCTCCATCACTTTCGTAAACACAAGCCCCAGCTTCTTTTCCTTGATATGTGCAATTTCTCTCTCGATGTTATCCACTTCATAACAGAAGTGATGAATGCCTTCCTTGCAATTGGCCACGGTGCTCTGTTCATTTTTCGCCTGTATGAGTTCGATCTGGTCACCGTCCTTTTCTAAAAACAACAACCGATTGTGCTGTATGGGATCGTCGATTATTTCACCCATTTGCCTGTAGCCGAGCTCGATATAAATGTCTCGGTCTTGTTCAATGTTTTTGGAAATGATTCCAATGTGGTGCATGATCAATTCACTCCATGCTTTTTGAGTATTCGCACGATTTCTTCCGCACCGTCTAGCATGTTTTCTATATCGTCATCTGTTAGCTCTACCGAAAACTCGTCTTGTATCGCCATCGCCAAGTTCAAATGACCCATCGAGTCCCAGCCTTCGATTGCCTCTGGCACAATGTCTGCCAGTGCCGTCGAACCGTCTGACACCAATTCCACGTCAAATATTTTTTCCATTACAATTAGCAGTCGTTCCAACATAAGGTAATCACTCCTATTTCTTTTATTTAAAAATAAAAAAGACAAAACCGTGGGTGTGGGCGGCAAGCCCACGGTTTGATCATTACTCCTTATCGACCAACACACCCGGGCGTTCTCTGTCGTTGTCGCCCTTAAACACATACCGCGGCGACTCACCCTTGTATACGTAGTGGATGTGTACATTCTTCTCTGCATATGGTTCAAAATGATAAGGCACGATAACGCCCGCCGTATCGTCCATATTAAAAAACCCACCGGCTGTCAGATCAATGCCGTAACAATAATACTCGAGCGCTTCGCAGTCGTGCCGTTTTAAAAGTCCCTGAAATGCCGCATACAAATATTGAAACACAGAGGCTTCACCGCAAAAATCAATGTGCCGCAACAATCGCCCGCCATTGTGCTCTGACACCCGAAACACGGAGGTGCCGACCTGTTCTGCCCCATCCATGATGTTATACGCATAATAGCGGTAGTAGGGGTGCTTCCCATATTTATTAATAAAATATTGTTCTGTTTTGGCGCGATCTCCAAATAGCGTCCCCGTTGCCCCTATTCCGACAACTGGTTCAAACCGATACCGATTGTTCTCTTCCTCTATATGAAGCAATTGCCGCGGCACCGGCGGATTTTTAATGAGCTTAAAATCTTGCGCATGTGCAGACAGCATATAAAAATGTTGCAACCGGTCTATTCTGTATTTCAGTAACCCATAAAGCCCGATCGCTGTATCTGCAACACCTGTAGAACCGATTTTCCTGTCGCTGTACAGTT
>JAVBJY010000157.1:0-4571 GCA_031546735.1 Eubacteriales bacterium | reverse complement strand
CGTATGTTAAATACGAAAGGCTTTTTTGCGCTTATAGATGTAGGGCATATAGGGTGCTACATGCACCCTATATGCCCTCTGCTGTACGCTGTTCATTCCTAACGAAACTGTGGATACCGCTTCAAAACCATCGCCGCTGGTAGCCCAATGACGCCGCTAATCACCACTTGCATCATGTTGCCCGGTATAGAGGTGAGCGGTGTAACAAAGTTATGGTATAAGATCACCTCGGTGATGTAATAGCCGACCATCATACACAGACCCGAAGCAACAACCGCGACTACATTGGTAACCCAGTGATTGCCATTGTTCTTTGTATGTGAGATATAGCCGAGCAAGTAACCTGAAACACCACGTACCACAAACGTAAACGGTGCCCAAATGGCCCACGGCCCTAGCAAATCAAATAGCGCCATGCCCACTGCCGACGCAACTGCACATTTCTTTTTTCCAAACACGATGCCCACAATGACGACCATAACCGTACCCAAGTGAAACAAGCCGCCATTTACAGAAATCGGCAATCGTATATTCAAAAACTGGGTGAAGACAAAAACAAGTGCCGTCAGCAACGCCGTGATCACAATATCTCTCGTCCTATGATTTCCCCCCATGTACATCCCCTCCTTATCTCATCTTAAGATACTGCTTAAGGAATGTTCAAATAATAACTATCAAATTTGCACGGTCTATTTTGTGCAATACTGCGTCAGCAGAACCCGCCCATAGCGCTGCTATGAACGGAACCTGCTTCCTTGTCTTGCGCAAAATATCCACGCGCAAATTTAACAGTTATTATTTTCCCATTCCTAAGGGGATAAAGTAATATTTTCTCAGCAAATCCCAGTTGGAACGTTCCGGGAATTGCCGAGAAAATATTTCAAATTCATCCCTTAAGCAGTCTTTTTAACGTTTTGCTATACCAGCCATTTCATCGGCTCTGTTGGCGCATGTCGTAACCGCCTCCATCACTGCATGTCGAAACCCATTCTTTTCAAGCGCCTCTACAGCCGCGATGGTCGTTCCGCCCGGAGAGCACACGTTGTCCTTCAATTGCGCCGGATGAATCCCTGTTTCGAGAACCATTTGCGCCGAACCCTTTACCGCCTGCGCCGCCATTCGATAGGCTGTTTTTCGATCCAGACCCATGCGCACTGCGCCGTCTGCCATTGCCTCGATAAACATAAACACATATGCCGGGCTACTGCCAGCAATTGCTGTAATGACGTTTAGTTTGTCTTCTGAAACGATCTCCGCCATGCCAAACGACTCGAAGATTTCTTTCACCGTGGCGCAGTCTTCATCTGTGACGCGCGCATTGACAGCGAGCGCGGACATGCTTTGTAGCACCATTGCCGGTGTGTTTGGCATCGCTCGTATAATTTTTTTATCATCGCCCAAGATGTTTTCATAAAAAGAAATGGGCAATGAGGCGGCAATCGAAACCAGTATTTTCTTTTCGTCAAAATCCGCCTTACAGCATTGTAACACGCTTTCGGCATTTTGAGGCTTCACCGCCAACAAAACGATGTCACATTTTTTTACCAGTTCCCCATTGTCTTCTACATGCGTAATGCCTGTTTCAGACAGCAATTGTGCAAACTCTTCTGTCATGAATGAATTTACATAGATCCGGCTTGGGTCAAACCCGGATTTTATGATGCCTCTTATCATGGCGGCACCCATGTTTCCTGCGCCAATAAACCCTATTGTGTGATGCATGTCATTATCCTCCTTTTAAAACAATCGCTATCAATGTCATATTATGCGCCAAAAATCCACCCACCGTCAAGAAAAAACAGAAAAAAAATACGCTGACACCATATGATCACATGGTGTCAGCGTATTTTTTATATTGCGTAATTGGATCATTCATCATCCGAACTGTAGGAGACACTCTCGGCTCTTACCTTTTCGTCCAACCCGTCATCGCTGTTTTCTAAAATTTCAAGCTCTGTCGTCAACAACAACCGAAGCTTTGTCTTTAGCGTTGTATACTGGTTCTTCATTTTTAGCACGTCAAATTCAAGCTCGTACAGCCTCTGGTTGGCATTTTGCAAAATCTCTGATGCCTTCAGTTGCGCTTCTTTGATGATTTGCTCAGAATTTTGGCTTGCGTTGTATTTTGTTTCGGACGCCGTCTTTTCGGCTAACACAATCGAATTTCGGAGCGTATCCTCCAGTGATTTATAGTATTGCAGCCCTTCATTTAACACATTAATTTTATCGCGCTGTTTCATGTTATCTTTATAGAGTCTTTCAAATTCTACAATGACTTTGTCGAGAAAATCGTCTACTTCCTCAACCGAATAGCCGAGCGCCACTTTCTTAAATTCGACCGTTTCAATGTCTACCGGTGTCAGCATTTCAATCCCCCCTTACATTCTCAATATTTACAAATCTGAATCACAAACTTATCCTTCTTTGATTTTCCTACAATGTCGATCAATTTTACACGCCCTACCCCTCTCAGGGTAATCATATCCCCTACAGCCAAAATTTTCGTTTGGCTTTGGGTAACGGTCCAATTGACAAAGACTTTTTCGGCCTGGATATAATCAGAAACTTTCGAGCGGGATAAATTAAACGCACCACTTAAAACCGTGTCCACACGCAAGGAAGAAACTGTTATATTTTTTTCAGAGAGGTTGCTTTCGCCTTGTTCATCGATATGCATGTCTACAATTGAAGCCGTCACCTTTGTGTGCGACACCTTGTCCAAGTTATAGCAGATGTAATCTGCAATGTCTTGATAGACAAAAGCCAACGCCTTCCCCTCTAACAATAGTATATCACCTATTTTTGTTCTTTCAATACCGAGACCCAAAACGCTGCCCAAAAAATCTCTGTGGGTCAAGTTCTTACTAAATGTCGCGTTGTACGAAATCTCTAGCATACAAATCGGAAACTCTTCTTGGGTGAGCTCCATGTAGGGCGGACCAAACCCGACCACCTTCCGCTCGCACGCCTCTGTGCCACCAAATGCCATGACTTGCATGTCATATTTGCCGCCAGAAAAGAGTTTCAGAAGTTCGGACACCTTATACGGGTCTAAGAAATCGGTAAAACATGTTTCATGTCTGGTTAGACAACAATAAGCCTGATCAAAAGCTTTTGCAAAAATGAGCTTCTCATCAGGCTTTATAATACTTTTTAAAAGCGAACTTTTATCAAACATCTCAATACCCCGTATGTCAAACTATCGTAAAAAGGATTGCAAAAGACTTAATGCAAATTCACATAGAATAAAAACAAAGATAGGGGAAAAATCGATCATCATGCCTTGCCCGCCGAGGGGTGAATTAAAGATCATTTTGCGAATGGGCGCGAGTAACGGTTCTGTCAGAATATAAATCAACCTGACAATCGGACCGTCACGATCCACAGGGAACCACGACAGAAGACATCGCACAAGCACCAAAAAGTCAATAATTCGCACCAAAACAGAACAAACTTCAAGAATAAGTTGACTCATATAGTAGATACACCTCTATTTAGATTGAGATAGCCACGAAGGGAATGTCACGCCGCTTGCTCGTAATTCGTCTTTAAAATTACCCGTAAGATCAACATTCACAGGTGCTATGACAAAAATGTTATTGGAAACCCTTTGAATCGACCCATCAAGTGCATGGCATGCGCCACTCAAAAAATCGGTGATTCTTTGTGCCGCTTCATATTCGATGCCGTCTAAATTCACGACAACTGTCTTTTTAGATTTTATGTAATCGCATACGTTTCCCGCTTCTTCTACTGTCGCTGGGTCTGTAATCACCACTTGCATCTGAACGTTTGTATTGATATTCACGATTTTTGAGCCAGCATTTTTTTTGTATGCTCTAAATGGCACAATTTCGGGTTCTACCTCTTCTCTTACATCTTCTTCCTCATATGTTTCATAGTCGTCAGAAAAAGACTCTCTAAGCAGTGCATTTCTAATTGTATCAACAAGACCTGCCATAAACCAAATTTCCTCCTTTTATCATCCGTTAAGTGTATATTCTTTCTCCAAACAAGCCCGTGCCTATGCGGACAACATTGCTCCCCTCTTCAATGGCGACTGCGTAGTCATTGGTCATGCCCATAGACAAAAACGTCATGGTTACATTATCAATGTTTCTCTCCCGAATGTCAACAAAGAATTTACGCATGTTTCGAAAGAAAACACGATTTTCCGCCGCATCTTCAACATATGGTGCTACCGTCATCAGCCCTTTTACGCATATGCTGTCAAATTGTCCGACTTCATCAAAGAAAGCGTGTACATCACAAGGTTTAACGCCATATTTGGATTGTTCTGCGGCAATATTAATTTCTATGAGTACATCTGTTTTTCTGTTTTGTTCTGCTGAGCGCTTGTCGATTTCTTGTAGCAACTTGATGCTATCGACAGAATGAATCATTTTCACTTTGTCGATAATCGACTTTACTTTGTTGGTTTGGAGATGACCGATGAGATGCCAGTTGGGTGCATCCCCAATCGTCTCGTATTTTCTCAAAATCTCTTGTACCTTGTTTTCACCCAAATCATGCACGCCTAACGCGAGTAGCCTTTCAATCCGTTGCTCGTC
>JAVBJY010000110.1:0-7709 GCA_031546735.1 Eubacteriales bacterium | reverse complement strand
GCATGGCGATCTCTTTGCCAAAATTTCTGGATAGACTGATATAGCTGATACGACTGTCCTGTTTGCTAAGCGCCCGAATCTTCTCAAGCGTACTGTCTCGGCTACCATCATTAATTAACAAAAATTCGAAATTGTAATTTTTAATTTGTCCCACCACATGGTCTAATCGTTCATATAAAATATGTAAAACTTCTTCTTCGTTATAGCACGGTATAATAATTGTGATCAGTTTGTTCATAGAAGCACCTTCTTACCTATAGTTTCCCCGAGGAGGTCTTGCGTATGTACAGCTCAAGAATGTTTTGGCTCAAAAAGACGGTAGAGCGACCCAGATGGCAGAACAACGTCATGAAGTTTGATTTCATAGATCCTACAAAGTTCCATTTTTCTTTCTCCATTCGGGATATTCTTTGTCAAATAGCTTGTGTGGTTCTTTGCTATACCAGCTATATTTGCTTCGTCTTTCGTAACTTATATCCGACAGGTTGTAGCGTGGGATGCCATCCCGATCTGCAAATAAGGGTTTGTTCGTTCCGATTTCATAAAATCTAGCCCATAACACTTTCCCCTTGCTGTCAACTACAACGTTATCATAGCCGAATTCGAGGGTCGGGTCATATTTCTTCACAAAGTCTTTGTCTACAATTTTTACTTGGTCAAACCACGCCATGGCAGATTGAATCGAATCAATGACGGCGTCTGATGGGTTGTCGATGCTCATTAAAAACCGTACAGCATGTACGCTCTCTTGGCCGCTTAAGGAAGGCAACTCATATGCACGTCCACCAGCAGGTGCCAGTGTAATCGGGTCATATTGGGCACACCAAACTGTTTTTTTGCCGTTCACGATGATTTGCGATTTTAACAGAAAATCGATGCCTTTGTTGTACGCAAGTTTGCAACGCGCCATACGCCCTTCGTCTACAAATGAAAACAGATCGTCTTTGTTGTTGATGACATCTCTGATTTCTTCTAGTACGTTGGTTAAGGCGTTGTCGTTTAGCGTAATATACTTTTGATAGCCTCTTGAAACGGGGAAGAATTGTGTCCATCCACCATTTTCATATTGACCATCTAATACATAGTCGAGAGCCTTCAAATAGCTTTCTTTGTAAGCGTCGTCTTTTGTCACCTTGTACATTTTGGATAAAAACAACATTTGCATAAACGTAGCATCATTGTCGATGGTCGAGTTTCCGGCTCTCGTTATTTTTTTAGTCAAATCCAACTTGCCGTCAAATTTTTGCCATCCACCGTCGGCATTTTGGTAGCCTACTATCGTTTGGGCGACAAGTTTGCTTTGGTCGGTGCCATACCAGTCAGATTTTCGTTTTTCAAGGGTATTTAAGGTCATGTCGCCACCAAGAGAATAGCCGTCGATATCATCTACGCGGTCGACGGTTCCTGTTATGGTAATCATGTTTCGCGCTTTGTTAAAATCTACTTGAAAGCCAAGCGCCTCCATGACAAAACGGAAGGGCACAAAAATGGCTTCGTCTTTTAATACGACAACTCTGGGCGCTGTTAGGGGTTGTCCGTTTAACACAACGACTGCGGAACCAGATTGTATGGTGAGCGTTTGATCAGAAAACGCAATGGTAGCGACGCCTGTCGACAAGTCTTCCGTATAATGACCATTCAAGTATTTAATGATATTGTTTAACGGCATCATGGCAAGACCGTTATCGTTGTATGGTCTTGTTAACATGCCATCGATTAACTCTTGGTAGCCGCCGCCAGCACCATTTACAATCAAATTTGGATAATAAAGTATAACGGAGAGCGATTTGTCCATCTTCTCTATGGGCACACTGTCGTCTTGTCCATAAAATGGTATAGCAGAGCATACGATGCACGTGATTATAAACATCATCAAGAGCAGTGCTTTCGATATTTTTTTCATAACGGCCTCCACTTTGAATAAAGGAGTACCAAACAATGCAGGGCTCTGTATTGTTTGGTACTCCTTTTCACAGTACAACTATTTCATACCAAAATATTCTAATGCATTGTCATAACAGATGCCCGCCACAAGATTGCCTGCAAACGCGATATCGCCGTCATATTCGCCATCTTCAATCCATTGTCCGAATAAATTGCAGAGGATTCTTCTAAAGTATTCATGTCGAGGGTAAGAGAGGAAGCTTCTCGAGTCGGTAAGCATGCCGATAAATTTACCAAGAACGCCAAGATTGCCAAGCGCCTTGATTTGATTCTCCATGCCATCTTTGTTGTCGTTAAACCACCAAGCCGTCCCAAATTGGATTTTAGACGCCGCATCAGACGATTGGAAACAACCCAAAATCGTACCCAACACTTGGTTGTCCGTCGGATTACCGGCAAACAAGATTGTTTTTGGCAAGTGGTTGTCTTTTTCCAAAAGGTTTAATAGCTTGTTTATATTTTCGGCACTAGAATAATCGCCAATGCAATCGAAACCAGTGTCAGGACCGAGTTTTTCAAACATCCTTTGGTTGTTGTTTCGGATGATGTTCATATGAATTTCCATTGCCCAGCCGCGTTTTGCGTAGTTGGTGCCTAAAAATTGCATGAGGGCGGTCTTGTATTTGTCTTTTTCTACTTTAGTAATTTCAGAACCATCAAGCGCCTTCTTGAAAATGAGTGCAAGGTCATGGTCTGTTGATTCTTCAAACGGCACATAGGTGAACGCGTGGTCAGACGCACGGCATCCCATTTCTTCAAATAGATCCATCCGTTTTTCAAGAACATCTGTTAGTGCCTTAAACGTATCGATTTTTGTGCCCGCCGCCGCAGATAATGTCTGTATGTAAGCGACAAACCCACCGTCTTCGATGTTTAACGCTTTGTCCGGTCTAAATGCAGGCGCAACTTTAAAACCGAGAGAAGCATCTTCTTTTAATAATTTATGATATTCAAGGGTGTCCGCAGGATCATCTGTTGTAAAGATAATTTGTACATTTGATTTTTTAATTAGCGCACGCACTTTAAACTCGTCGGTCGCAAGCTTCGCATTGACTTTGTCAAAAATCTCTTGCGCATTTTTCTCTGTCAATGGCTCAAAAATATCAAAATAACGTTGAAGTTCTAAATGCGTCCAATGATACAATGGATTGCCAATGGCATATTGGATTGTTTTTGCCCACATGGAAAACTTTTCGAATGACGAAGCATCCCCTGTGATATATTTTTCGTCGATGCCAAATGAACGCATGGCGCGCCACTTGTAGTGGTCGCCGCCAAGCCATGCATGGGTGATGTCATTGAAATTTTTGTTTTCATATATTTCTTTTGGGCTTAAATGACAATGAAAGTCAAATATCGGTTCCTTTTTTGCATATTCAAAAAACAGTTTTTTTGCTGTTTCATTTTTTAATAGAAAGTTCTCGTCAATAAAACTCATTTTTTCTCCTCCATATCGGTAGCATTAAAGCGTAACGCCGTCTTTAAAAATAGAAATTTCTCTGTAGTCGTGAAGTTCGTTTTTTGTTCTGATTTCTTTAGACGCAACTTTTAAAAGATAATCGAAGAACTCTGCCGAAAGCTCATCCATGTTTTTGTCTTCTAACAATCTGCCCGCATTAAAGTCAATCCAGTCACTTTTTCTTGTGGCAAGGTCTGAATTGGTAGAAACCTTTACGGTTGGAATCGGTGCGCCAATTGGCGTGCCACGGCCGGTTGTAAACAAGATGATGTGTGCGCCAGACGCCATAAGACCGGTAATCGCCACGATGTCATTGCCGGGGCCTTTTAATAAGTTAAGACCGGGAACAGTCGCCGTTTCCGCGTAGTCAAGAACAGCGGTTACGTTGCTCGTGCCACCTTTTTGTGTACAGCCCAACGATTTGTCTTCTAGCGTTGAAATGCCGCCTTTTTTATTGCCCGGTGAAGGGTTCTCATATACTTCTTGGTTATACCGCATAAAGTATGATTTGAAATCATTGATGAGGTCTACCGTTTGGTCAAACAACTCTTTTGTCTCACAACGGTTCATGAGGATCGTCTCTGCGCCAAACATTTCGGGCACTTCTGAGAGAATGGTGATGCCACCGTGTTGAACCAACATGTCAGAAATTCGCCCTACGAGAGGATTGCCCGTGATGCCAGAAAAACCGTCAGAACCGCCGCATTTCAAACCAATGACAAGGTTTTTCACGCTAACAGGCTCTTGTTTGAAGGTTTCGGCATAGGTTACAAGCTCTTCGATTAATGCAAGGGCGGCTTCACTTTCATCATTTTCATCTTGCGCGCTTAAAAATTTCACTCTTTTTTCATCGTAGGTGCCAAGCACTTTTTTAAATTCGGCAATGTTGTTGTTTTCGCAACCGAGACCAAAAACAAGGACGCCTGCTGCGTTTGGATGTTTTGCCATGCCTGCTAAAATCTTTTGTGTGCCGACGTGGTCGTCGCCTAGCTGTGAACAGCCAAAGGGATGCACGAAGGTGAAGATGCCGTCTGTTCTGCCTTCGAAGCGTTTGTTGGCTTCGGCTGCAATTTTCTCTGCTACTTTGTTGACACAACCTACAGTGTTGACAATCCAAATTTCATTGCGGATGCCCACTGTGCCATCGGCACGCTTGTATCCCATGAAGGTTGCTTCTTTGTCTTTTGGAAGTTCCGTTAACTGAGGGTTGTACGTATAGTCAAGGATGCCCTTTAAGTTTGTTTTTAAATTATTCGTGTGGATGGCTTCACCAGTCTTGATGTCTTTTGTAGCATGTCCGATTGGGAAACCGTACTTGATAACATTTTCGCCTTCTTTGATGTCTTGTAAGGCAATTTTGTGGCCATGGTCTACCGTTCCTGATGCCTTGATCGAAAAGACAGATTCACCATCAGAAATATCGGTAAGCGCAACCGCTACGTTATCATTTTCGCTTATTTTTACAGCGTTCGTTGTTCTTATCATCACCATTCAACTCCAATTATCCTATAAGTTTAGTTAGCTCACTTGCAGCACCGTCTGTGATGATGCCATACAGATTATCTGAAACCATCTGTGAGAAATTGCCGAGTGTGTTTAAGTCCATGCCCCAAATGCCTTCATGGGCGCAAACGTCAGCCACAAGCTTCGCAACAGATTCTTTTGACTTGTCACAGTTTGCCCAAACGTCTTTAAATAATTCTAAGACGTTCATGTCGTCTTGTATTTTGTATTCTTCGTCGCCACGTTTGCCAATTAACGCACCGTCTTTGATTTCGTCGCCACGATAGAAAGCGATTAAAGCGGCAAATGAAAAGGCAAGAAGTTTCGGAACAGAACCTTTGCGCTTGTTGTATTCGGTAATCGATGGGAGCACTCTCGCTCTAAATTTTGATGTTGAGTTTAAGGCGATGCTTAACAAATAATGTTTGATATACGGATTCGCAAATCTGTCAAATACAGCATCCGCAAACGTTTTTAAGTTATCGTATTCCAAATCGAGAGTCGGAATAATTTCGTCGAACAAGCCTTTTTGTAGGAATGTATTAAACTTCTCGTCTTGTAAAAGTTCGAGAACGGTATTTTTTCCGTCAAGATAAGCCGCCAAAACACTCATCGTATGTGCGCCGTTTAAGATACGCACTTTGCGCATTTTGTAAGGTGTTGCGTCGTTTGTCCACACTACGCTTAACCCGATTTTATCAAATGGAAGCTCTTTTGCCAATTCTTCTGGCCCTTCGATGACCCAGAAGTGAAAAATCTCGCTTGTGTTGATCAAATTGTCTTTGTAGCCGAATTCTTCAGTTAATTTTTCGACTTCATCACGAGGATAACCGGTTACGATTCTATCAACAAGGGTGTTGGTAAACACGTTGTGTTCTTTTACCCATGTAATAAACGCTTCGCCAAGTTCCCATTCGGAGGCATGTCTAAGCACGATTTCTTTGAGGGTTGTACCATTGTAGTCGATGAGCTCGCAAGGGATAAATACAAAGCCTTTGTCTGCGGCACCGTCGAATGCTTTGAATCTCTCGTATAACAATGCGGTCACTTTGCCCGGGAACGATTTTTGTGGTTTGTCAGAAAGCTTCACATCTGCGCTGTACACGATACCAGATTCAGTTGTGTTGGACACGATAAACCGAAGTTCAGGGTTTTTAACGCAAGCGATATATTCGTCAAATTGGGTGTAAGGGTTGAGGCCGCGAGAAATGGAGGTAATAATCTTTTTGTTACATACTTCTTTTCCATCTTCAAGACCGCGCGCAAGTAACGTGTACAAGCCGTCTTGATCGTTGATCATGTTGATCATGCCTTGCTCGATTGGCTGCACAACAACGATGCTGCCATTAAAGTAATCATTTGAATTAATTTCATCAATCATATAGTCAACAAAAGCACGCAAAAAATTTCCTTCGCCGAATTGCATAACCTTCTCGGTCATTTTCTCTTTCTTACCGATTTTTAAATCAGCATTAAAATTGAAATCACTTGCCAGTAGCTTTCTCGTTAAATTTTCCATTTCAAGACCTCCATAAAATTTTGAATTCTTCTTATCTATCGTACAACATAAAGCCGAAAAAATCAATCGGATTTTCACAGAATGTTGACATTTACGAGATGTTTGATTATCATAACTGCAAAGTTGGTGACGAAATGAAAAAATTAATTATTGCCGAAAAACCTTCCGTTGGCAGAGATATTGCAAATGTACTGGGGTGTAAAAGCAAAGGCGACGGCTATCTATACAGTGACGCGTATATTATCTCGTGGGCAGTCGGGCATTTGGTTACGCTCTGTGACCCCGAGGAATATGATCCGGCGCTAAAACGATGGACGATGAACAGCTTGCCGATTGTGCCACCCGAAATAAAATTAAAAGCGGCACCCAAAACAAAAAAACAATTGACCATCCTAAAGAAACTGATGAACGACAAAGAGACGGAGAGTTTGATTTGCGCCACAGATAGTGGGCGCGAAGGGGAACTCATTTTCCGTTATATTTATATGATTACAAAATGCAAGAAGCCGTTTCAGCGGCTATGGATCTCAAGCATGACCGATTCGGCCATCCAAGAGGGGTTTGCCAATCTAAAAGATGGCACATTCTATGACAATTTGTTTTATTCGGCCAAGTGTCGGTCAGAAGCAGATTGGCTTGTGGGCATCAATGCGTCTCGCGCGTTTACCATTCATTACAACGTGCTTTTAAGTGTGGGCAGGGTGCAGACGCCGACACTAGCCATCATCGCAAACAAACAAAAAGAAATTGATGCCTTCGTTCCCAATGATTATTGGGAAGTGGAATGTGATTTTGGCGAGTACAAAGGCATGTGGATTCATCCTGAAACCAAAGAGACAAAGATTGCCGAGCAACAAATCGCAAAACAGATTGTAGAGAAGGTTAAGGGCAAGACGGGTAGCGTATCGAAAATTGAGAATGAGGAGAAAAAGCAACCGCCGGGGTTGCTGTATGACCTTACCGAATTGCAACGAGACTGCAACAAAAAATATGGCTATTCGGCACAAAAGACGTTGTCTATCGCACAGGATTTGTATGAAAAGCGGAAGCTCATCACATATCCAAGAACAGATAGCCGATATTTGTCAGACGATATGAAGCCTAAGGTTGCCAGTGCGTTAAAAAAATTGAGTTACACTGTGTACGCAGACTTTACAGCCTATATTTTAGAATTGGACGCCATTCCGTTTAACAAACGAATCATAGATGGCACAAAAATCACAGCCCATCATGCCATTATTACGACCGTTCACAACATCAAATTAAAAGGGTGGAGTGATGTAG
>JAVBJY010000102.1:0-11284 GCA_031546735.1 Eubacteriales bacterium | reverse complement strand
TTCAAAATCCATGTATATTTTACATTGGCTATTCAAATTGAATCACTCCTTATTTTAAATCCGAAGTCATTATACTATTGATAGCCGTGTCTTGCAATTAATTATACTGCGTTGCGTCCTAGAAACGAAGTTCTCGAAACTTGCAAACCTTACAAAGAGACAATCTTGCCTCTCTTTTGGAAAATCCATCAATCAAATCGAGTGCCATTTCAGATTGTATGATTTCTGTTAGGCTCTGTTCTTTTAAATTTCCAAGCTTCATGATGCCATCAAAATCCATGCAACAGGGCACCACGGTTCCATCAACCAAAACGGCCACCTGATCGCGAAGACCCATGCAGAAGCAATCGTTTTCGGAAACCGCCACATCATCGATACGTGGCCATTCGAACGGCGTCGATACATGCAGATACACATGGTCGGCAACGGTGATGCCCCTTTTTCTGGCCTCTATGGATAATGTTCGACCATCTGCAACACCGGTCATGGTGTTCTTACAAAAGACACTGGCCAAATACTGTGCCACATGCTCATTGAATCCGGCACCATCATGGTTATCTTTTGCCCACAACCGAAACTCAATTAGGGGATATTCTGCTGCTCTTCGCATGTATAAGGCATGTACGTCATCGATGATCTGACACGCCTCGCCAATTGTGTCTGCATCATGCAAAGAGATCATGATGCGGTGGAGCGCCTTTGCAGACAGCAGTAGATCGATGTTTTGATGAAGCAAAGTGGCATTGGTGGCCAGATGTACCTTCATATTTTGTTGTGCACATCGTGTTAAGATTTTTGCGAGTTCTGGATGCAGAAGTGGCTCGCCTAAAACATGAAGATAGAGATGATCGGATACGACAGCAATTTCTTGAATAAATTTATCCACGTCTTCGAGGGGCATAAACTGGTTGGTTCGACTCGTCTTCACGCAGAAGGCGCAACTCTTGTTGCAGATGTTGGTTATCTCTAAATACGCTTTTTTAAAATGCTTCAATTATGGTTCTTACCTCCGTCAATTTTTTCTTTATAGCACAAGATCGCGACAATCGTCTTGGCATCTATGATTTCGCCACTAAAAATCATTTCGACTGCTTTTTCCAGTGTATAGGTTTCAACAGACACAAACTCATCTTCATCTAGGTGAACCACGCCGTCGTATAGTTCGGTTGCGATGTAGAGGTGTAGCACTTCGGTACAAAATCCAATGGCCGAATACATGCTCGTGATATGTTCAAATTTTTTGGCTTTAAATCCCGTTTCCTCTTCTAATTCCCTCGTGGCACAGAGCAGAGGGTCTTCATCTTTTTCGAGTGTACCGGCGGGAATCTCTAAGACATTTTGCCTTGCGGGGTGGCGGTATTGCCGCACGAAGATGATTTCGCCTTTGTCATTGATGGGGATGATGGCGGCAGCACCGCCGTGCACCACGATTTCGCGAACGGCTTCTCGGCCGTCGGGTAGCGTAATGACGTCGTGCACCACATCAATGATTCTGCCGTCAAACACTTTTTCTGATTTTAATAATTTTGTTTCGTTTTCCATTTTACAATATCTCCCTTGCAGATTCATGTATTTTTAAAAAAAATTTGAGAAAGCTTATAATATATTATATACTAAACTGAGACAAAGAGATATCAAAATATAATGAGAGGGAAGTGGAGAAAATGAAACATGCAAGAGGAAGAAAACATTATCGGGCGGCCAATAAAGTGGCGGATGAGGGGATATTAGGCGGGTTATTCATTCCAGAAAAGCAAAGAAAGCAAATGATGATGATGGCGATTCTGTTTATGATCATCGCCTTTTTAAAAGGAATGATCATCGGCTATATGCTTGCCAAGCATGAGGGGTAAGGCAGATTAGAAGAAGTACGGGGTTCGATTGGTTTAGAAACGCGCGCGATTCAAGTGCGTTTTTGAACCAATTGGTCTTATAATACATACGGAAGGGCGGTGGATGTATGGCAAAAGTCACAATGCTTACGGATTTATTCTTTACATTTATGAAAATCGGCGGCTTCACAATCGGGGGCGGATATGCCATGATTCCCGTGATTCAACATGAGATTGTGGATGTAAAAAAATGGGCAACAGAAGAAGAAATGACAGATTATTTTGCGGTTAGCCAATCGCTTCCGGGCGTTATCGGCATCAATACAGCGACGTGTATCGGAAAAAAGACAGCCGGTTTTGCAGGCTCGATTGCGGCGACGCTCGGGATGGTATTGCCGTCTCTCGTTATCATTTGCATTATTGCATCTGTGTTTGAGTGGTTTCAGAGCCTTTTGTATGTGCAAAAGGCGTTTAAAGGCGTCAGAGCCGCCGTTGTCGCATTGATTTTTGTGGCGGTGCTTCGCATGTTCCAAGGCACGGTGAAGGACAAATTTCAAGGTTCCCTTTTTGCACTTACGTTTATCGCGATCTTCTTTTTTAATGTGATGCCCCAATATATGCTGTTATTTGGTGCCATTTGCGCTGTTTTCTATATGAAGTATAAGAAAAATGAAAAAATATAAATAGATTTTAAAAAAAGCTTGACATTTTTTTATGCAACATATATACTGTAATCAGATAAAGTTACCGAACGAGATGTGACAATGTATACATAAAACCATATGTTGTCAGGTTGATTCGTTACTTTATTTCATCAAAAGTCGCCACGATAGTCATGGCGCAGGAAAGAGGTGAGTCCGCCAAACACATAAAAGCGCTGTTTCGCTTTTGAACGTCAAAGGTCATTTGGTTTTATTATGTTTTGCTTTATCGTCCGTCGCGCTATCAAATATCTATTTTGCTACATTCGTACAAAACCTTTGTTTTGTCGCTGAACTGTCGTTGGCTTCGTTAACACATAGAAGTCTGTCGAGTTAAATTTTTATATGTGAGTGAACCGTGTTTGTGATGAATCACTGTCACAGCCTTCATATAGATGCCAGTTCTTTGTTTACGATAAAGATGCGAGTCTTTCAAATAGATGAATATGATGGTGTTATATAAATATATTTTACAGATATGTTTGATATCGGGCAGGCCATAAAGGCATACGTAATCGAAACCAGTGTAAATAAACCCAAACAGCATATTTTAATATTGTCTCTTATCAGAGATAATCCCTACGAGGTGTAGGCAGTAGAAACTAAAAATTTTATAGAAGACCATTTGCTGATGGATTGTTTACAGATGAACTTTGAAATGATGAAACGATAATGGCAATAGGACAAAATATGAAAAAGGTAGTGATTAGAAATCGAAACAATAGAATCTTCTTATAAAAGTTGACCTATTCTCTTTAGGCTACGTTGTTGCATACAAATGCGATGATGATAGACAAAGACAATAGGTCAATTTTTATGTGCCTTAATATATGCGCTTACTGTTTCAACGATGTTGTACGACACCCGTACAAAAAGGAGGCTATAAAAAAATGAAAAAATCTTTGCTTTCCATTTGCGTTATTTTTGTTCTCTTGGTTCAAACCATTTCAGTTGTGTGTGCCGACACCCAAGATTTTTCGGATGTGCCGAACAGCCATTGGGCCTACACATACATAAACAAATTAAGAACGCTTAATATTACAAACGGTGTGGGGGAGAACAAGTTTGGCGTTGGGAAAACCATCACACGGGCAGAATTTGTTGCGTTTTTATGCAATCTGCTCCAATATGAAAAAAGCGGTGCGTCTGTGGGCAGTTTTTCAGACAACCAGGACACGAAGGCATGGTTCTTCCCTTATGTGGAAACAGCGCTGCAAAAAGGGGTTATCGATAATCAATCTCAATCCGCAAAATTCCGCCCAAAAGACGCCATCACAAGGGAAGAAATGGCGGTTATGATTGTTCGGGCGCTTGGCTATGATGAACTTGCACAACGGCTTACCTATCTGGGCAACCCATTTCCGGATGTAACAAGCCAAACCGGATACATCACGATTGCAAAAGATTTTGGCATTGTTTCAGGCATGGGTGATGGTCGCTTTATGCCAAAAGAGACAGCCACAAGAGAACAAGCGGCCACGATGATGATACGCATGTATGACGGGTTGCATGGAGGCGTACAATCTAAAAATGCATTTTATGCCATTAATTCCGCCAGCCAAATGGACGCGATTCCAGCGTTTGATAGCGATTGCTTTGGGTGGGCACGGTTGCAAGTGAACGCGGGTACAGTCGAGATAAATACAACATCGGCGGATGGCAATGAATATTATGTGCCCCAAGGCTACGAGAAGCCGTACCAGTTGGCAAACGGAAAAGACAAGCTTCTCATGATTGCGGTGGACAACACAAATGCCAGTAGCATTCTAAAAGATCCGCAGTTGGTAGGGCAGGCGGTAACCATCATGTCGGCTGGTGCGGTCGGCATACAAGACGGTGCCGGTGCCACGATCCCCTTTGATGGGGTTGTTGTCGATTTTGAGGGACTAAAAGGCGAAGAGATGAAAAGCAACTTCAATACTTTTTTGACTTCTCTTCGAGATTCACTGACAAGCAACGGCAAAAAGATGTACGTGGCGGTGCACCCAAAACGCAGAACGGGTCACGAATACTATGATGGGTATGACTACAAAACCATTGGACAACTGGCGGATAAGGTCATTCTGATGGCGCATGATTATAATGTGAAACAGCTAACACCCGAGGAAATGGAGCAGGGCATTGTGATGACGCCGGTCGCGCCTATCGAAGAAATTTATTACGCCCTACGCGCCATCACAGACAAAGAGACAGGGGTACAAGATACGAAAAAAATCATGCTCCAAATCTCATTTGATACAGCCCAATGGAAGTTAGTAGACAAAAAAGTCATCAACGATAAGCCATATTTTCCGAGTTATGATGCCATCGTAAAGCGCATACAGTCGGGAGCCGAGCTAAAATACAGCACGAAGTATGAAAGCCCGTATATGACGTTTTATAACCAAGAAGATACAACCGACAACGTTGTGTGGTACGAGGACGAGCGCAGTGTAGACGCAAAAGTGAAGATGGCTTCTCTATTTGGCGTCGGCGGTGTTTCATTGTGGCGGTTGGGCAACATCCCAGATGGTGGGCACGAACAGAACCTTGGTGTTTTACAGAAAGTGAAAGCATGGGGACGATAGAAAAGTTTGCGAAAGCAAACTTTTACCGATGTTCCTGAAGCACCGCGACTGGTCGCGGCTAGGAATAGTGCGAAGCACTTTCCTAGCCGATAAAAAGATGAGGTGCCGTACATATGCATGTACGGCACCTCATCTTTTTATTTTGCTACAATATTTACAATTTTCCCAGGCACATAAATTTCTTTTACGATGGTCACGCCATCCAATCTCTTGCCCAAGATATTTTTTGCTTCTGCTAACACGGTATCTTTATCGGCATTTACGTCTATGGTGATGCTGTCGCGCACTTTGCCGTTTACTTGGATGGCAATTTCGACGGTCGCATCTTTCATCTTGTCCAAGTCATACACAGGCCAGCTTTGCTTGAATACAGAGGCGGTATTGCCGATGCTCTGCCATAATTCTTCTGCAAAATGGGGCGCGAACGGTGCCAATAGGGTGATGACTGTTTCGAGTGTCTTTTTGTCGACGCCGTGGGTTTGCTTGCACAAGTCTAAAAGCTTGTTGGTATATTCCATAAAACCGCTAATGACGGTGTTTAGCGTCAACGCTTCCAGACGGTTTGTAATCTCATACACCATCTTGTGTCTTAGCTTCTCCAGTTCAGGTGTCGGCGCGATCAACTTGTCCTTATACTCGAAAACAAATTTCCACGTCTTGTTTAAATATCTGAATACGCCATCTATGCCGCTGTCATCCCACTCGGAGTCTAGTTCTGGCGGGCCTACAAACAATTCATACATACGAAGGGAGTCACAGCCATATTTGGCGACCAATTCGTCTGGTGATACAACGTTGCCTTTTGATTTGCTCATCTTGGCACCGTTTTTATTAATCATGCCTTGGTTGAATAATTTTTGAAACGGCTCTTCAAAGTCTACGACGCCGATGTCATACAAAAACTTGGTGTAAAATCTGGAATACAAAAGGTGGAGCACGGCGTGTTCAATGCCACCGACATACATATCGACCGGCATCCATTTTTTTAACGCCTCTTTGCTTGCCAGTTCTTCCGTGTTTGTCGGGTCTGTGTAGCGCAAGAAATACCAAGAAGAACCAGCCCATTGCGGCATGGTGTTGGTTTCGCGCTTTGCAGGGCCACCGCACTCGGGGCACGTGGTGTTGACCCACTCGTGGATGTCTGCCAAAGGCGACTCCCCTGTGTTGGTCGGTTGATACGATTCTACATTGGGTAAGATAATCGGCAAATCTTTTTCTGGTACGGCTACGATGCCGCAAGATTCGCAATGTACAACGGGTATCGGTTCGCCCCAGTAGCGTTGTCTGGAAAACACCCAGTCGCGCAATTTATAGTTCACAGTTTTTTTGCCGATGCCTCTTTCTTCTAAATAAGTCGGCATTGTTTCTTTCGCTGTATTGGATTTCATGCCGTTAAATTCGCCAGAGTTGACCATGACGCCTTCTTCGGTAAACGCTTCTGTTAGTGTCGCCAATTCTTTGTCAGCAGGCGCGATGACTTGGATAATCGGCAGGTCGAATTTTTTGGCAAATTCGAAGTCACGGGTATCGTGGGCGGGAACGCACATGATGGCACCTGTTCCATAATCAGCCAATACGTAATCGGAAACCCAAATCTGGATTTTTTCGTTGTTCAGCGGGTTGATGCCGTAGCTACCTGTGAAGACACCAGTTTTTTCTTTTTCGGTTAATCGGTCGACAGAGGATTTTGTGCTGGAATCAAAAATATATTTTGTCATTTCTGCTTTTTTGTCGTCGGTTGTAATGGATAGAACCAATTCACTTTCGGGTGCTAACACCATAAAGGTGGCACCATATAGTGTATCCGGACGTGTTGTGAACACTTTGATGCTTTTGTCATGTCCCTCCACTTTAAAATCGACTTCGGCACCGTAGCTTTTGCCAATCCAGTCGGATTGCATTTTCTTTACTTTGTCAGGCCATTCTAACTTGTCTAAGTCGGTGAGTAGGCGCTCTGCATATTTTGTAATGCGCAACATCCATTGACGCAACATCTTTTTGGTTACGGTTGCGTTACATCTGTCGCAGACGCCGTTTGTCGCTTCTTCGTTGGCAAGTACGGCTTTGCAGTTCGGGCACCAGTTGAGGGGCATTTCTTTTTCATAGGCCAAGCCATTTTTAAACATCTGTACAAAGATCCATTGCGTCCATTTATAAAAATTAGGATCGGTGGTGTTTACTTCTCTGTCCCAATCATACACAGCGCTGATTTCGTGTAACTGCCTCTTGACATTGGTAATGCTTTCGTTTGTGCTGACAGACGGGTGCGCGCCCATTTTAATGGCGTAATTTTCAGCAGGCAAGCCAAATGCATCCCATCCCATGGGGTGGAGTGTTTGATACCCTTGCAATATTTTGTAGCGGCTGATGACATCACTCAACACATACCCACGCCAATGGCCAACATGTAGGCCGCTAGCAGATGGGTACGGAAACATGTCAAGGCAATAATATTTAGGTTTTGTATCACTCGCCTCATTAACCGGATTCGTTTCCCAATGTTTTCGCCATTTTTTTTCTATTTCGTCAAAGCTATAACGTGCATCCATAATGTTCCTCCTAGTGGTATTCGGTTTTAAAACAGTATACTTGTTTGCTACAAAAATTTCAAATATATATTTTCTGATCAATATAAAATAAGACCGTGCACCCCCGTGGTTATAACAACGGCTGTTGTATAATTTTTTTCACATCCTCTGCCAACGTGGCTTGTTGGTCCTTTGTCAGACTGCTTGTGAGAATGGGGGGATGGATATAAATATTGACAACAGCTGGCTTGATTTTATTGTGGTTCATCTCCATGATTTTATACGAGCCATCGATGGTCACGGGCACAATGGGCACCTTAGACTTGGTGGCAAGCTTAAAGCTACCCGGTTTAAATTCGCCCATTTCGGGTTGCTTGCTACGGGTGCCTTCTGGAAAGACGACCATGCTCCGCCCCGATTTTAACAGGTTAATGCCTTCGATAATGGACGTGAGAGATTGCTTCATGTCATTTCTGTCCATAAAGACACAACCCATCAGCTCCATCCATGTGCGGATGCCCGGCAGTTTTTTTAATTCTATTTTTGCAAGAAAACCCTTGGGGATGCCCACGCGGCTCATGAAGATTGGTATGTCAAAATTGCTTTGGTGGTTTGACACAAATAAGACGTTGGTGTCTGTGGGGATGTTTTCTGCATTGTGTACGATAATTTGAGAGCCACTACACTTGAGTTGTTTGTTTGCCCAATGACTGGTTACTTTAAACACATAGTCTTCAAATTCTTTGGTGTCGTCACTTGCCATTAATTTTCGCGCTTTTGGAATTTTGGGTAGGGTTTGCATGACACTGATGCCAAAATTACAAAACCAAACGATTGTCCTTATCATAAAATTATTTTCTCCTTTTTTGTACCAAGGGATGAGGTTTGCCTATATAGGATAATTATATATTAATATCTGCTATTTACAAGAGATTTCGTTTTGTTGTATCATACCAATAGAAATTATTTTGTACAGAACGATATGAGGAGGACATTAAAATGGAAAAAATCAGAGTTGCAATTGTAGGATACGGAAATATCGGGAAATATGCAGTGGCGGCGGTTCAGGCTGCCCCGGATATGGAACTTTGTGGCATCGTGAGACGAAATGCGACACCGATCGAGGGCTTTACGGTGACCGATGATATTACAACATTGGGCAAAATCGACGTGGCACTATTGTGCACACCAACACGAAGCGTGCTTGAGAATGCAAAGAAGATTTTAGCGCTTCACATCAATACAGTCGATAGCTTTGACATTCACACCTCGATTGTCGAGCTAAGAACAGAATTAGAAAAGACGGCAAAGGCGCATGACGCCGTGTCCATCGTGTCGGCGGGTTGGGATCCGGGCAGTGATTCAATCGTACGGGCGATGCTTGATGCCTGTGCGCCAAAGGGTATCACCTATACCGACTTCGGACCCGGCATGAGCATGGGGCATACGGTTGCGGCAAAAGGGGTAGAGGGCGTGAAAGGTGCGCTTTCGATGACGATCCCTCTTGGCACGAGCATCCACAGACGGATGGTGTATGTCGAATTAAATGAAGGTGCAGACTTTGACACGGTTACGTCGCTAATCAAACAAGACCCATACTTTGCGAAAGACGAAACGCATGTGGTACAAGTTTCAGATATCGACAGTGTGATGGACAAAGGTCATGGCGTACATATGATACGAAAAGGCGTTTCGGGCGCAACGGACAACCAAATCTTCGAGTTTAACATGAAGATCAACAACCCAGCATTGACGTCGCAAGTGATGGTGTCGTGTGCACGAGCGACTATGAAGCAGGCACCGGGCTGTTACACAATGATTGAAATTCCTGTAATCGATTTGTTATACGGAGAAAAAGAGGCACTGATCCAAAAATATGTGTAGTTTTTTGACTGCGCTATGTCAGATTCGACTCAAAACAAGTGCATTGGGTATGTTTTTTTATGCAAAATTTTTATTTATAAGTTGCACATGAGAGCGAAATTTGTTACTATATAATATACAAGCTGTAGTTTTATAAATCCATGTTTAACACCCCGCGGTTTGCGGTAGGGGGATTCATTGCCTGCTGTATAAACCAGAAAGGGAAATGATTATGTTACCCAAAACAAAATTGAAGATAAAATTAAATAGCAGCACGTATGTAATCATTATACTGGCGATTGTGTTTAACGTTGCATTCTACGCGTATGTATACAAAGCCCTTGTAAGCCTGACAGACCAGTTGATTTCGAAGGCGGTCAATGCCGGCACCATTGCGTCCGAAAGCTTAATCAAACAAAAAGATATTGAGGTCGATATCTTAGCAAAGCTAGATGCCTTGGCCGATGATTCTGTTCCGCTTAGCGACAAATTGGATATTCTCAACAGCTACAAAGGAAAAAAGGAGATGCTACGCATCTTTCTGGTGGATGCAAATGGCTATGCAATCTCCAATTACGGCGAAGAATTAAATTTTAAATCCTATGACTTTTTTAAAAGGGCGTTGCAAGGTTCTACCTCTATATCAGAGCCTATTTACAGCTATCACGAGAAGATTTGGGTTACGGCGGCGGCGGCTCCGATCTACAACGCCGATCATCGGGTGAAAGGCGCACTTGTCGTTTTTTATGATATCAAAGAACTGCGCGATGTTGTACAAAACATCGATATCGGTGTCGATACGGTTTCGTTTATCACGAATACAGATGGCATCGTTGTCGTAGGCAACGCCGAAGAAATAACAAAGGCGGTGACAAGCGCCGGAACCATCCCAAAAAATAAAGAAGGGTTTCAATCGCTTCGAAACCTACAATATAGAGCCATCGAGCTTCTAAATGGTACGGGCGAATATACCTATAACGGCGTAAAAAAATATGCCGCATTCGAACGGATTCAAGACAGCAACTGGATTTTGGTTGTGGCAGTGCCCGTCGAGAACGTTTACCGCAATATCAACTATCTGTCTTATACGATTACGGTTGTGACCGTTTGCGTTGTTTGCATTGGCATCTTTTTCTCCTTGCGAAGTGGCAGGCTTAACAAGAATCTTGCAGTGGAAAAGACAAAAATGAGCGGCGTGCTCGACAGTGCCAATATGTTTTCTATTGAGCTAGATGCGGGACGAAAAGTCATACAAGCAAACCGAAATTTCTTGCGGCATACCGGCTTTACAAAGCATGAACTAACCAACATCAATCTGGTGGATATCATTCCTGAGAACTATAAAAATGACTTTTATACAATTGTCAATAAGATCATGAATGAAGAAGCAACAAACGAAATTGACATCCCCATTGTGACAAAGGACGGCACGCTTCTATACATATTGTGGAATTCATGCAACTTAAACGACAAGCATTCCAAGGCTGTCACCATTGAGATGATTGGCACAAACATAACGGGCATCAAAGAGTATGAACAGAAAATACAGCGGCTTGCCTACTTCGACCAACTAACAGGGCTGAACAATGTCACGTTTTTATCCGAATATGCAAACAGCATCATTGCATCGGGTTCGAAAAAGCGGATGGCGATTATTTATCTCGACATGGATAACTTCAAATATGTCAACGACATGTTTGGGCATAGTGTAGGCGATACATTTATCGTGGATATTTTTAACCGTATCACCTCCATCGAAAATGAAAAGGTAAAGGTCAGCAGACATGGCGGCG
>JAVBJY010000177.1:0-6215 GCA_031546735.1 Eubacteriales bacterium | reverse complement strand
GGCAAAGAGATCGCCATGCTTGCCGGGTTTGACTATTGTAAAGGCGACGCCGCTATTATTATTGATGCAGATTTACAAGACCCGCCGGAGTTGTTTTCTGAAATGATACAATATTGGGAGGAAGGCTACGAAGATGTTTTTGCGAAGCGCAAGTCTAGAGCGGGCGAATCCTTTTTGAAAAAATTCACATCTCATGCCTTTTACAGGATCTTAAAGCATGCTACGCGTATTCCACTACAAGAGGATACTGGTGACTTCAGACTTTTGGATCGCCGCTGTATCGAGGCGTTAAAGACGCTACGTGAGAAACAGCGATACACGAAAGGATTGTTTAGTTGGGTCGGGTATCATAAAAAAGAGATTTTGTACGACAGGCAGCCCCGGGCGGCCGGCACAACCAAATGGAATTATTTGAAGCTTGTGGATCTGGCGATAGAGGGCATTACGTCATTTACAACCGCACCGCTACGTCTTTCGACGGTGCTAGGCATTTGCGTGTCGATGATTTCCTTTGTTTATTTGATTATCTTATTGGCGAAGACGATCATATACGGTGATCCTGTGGTAGGATATCCGTCTATGATGGCTGTGATCCTGTTTTTGGGGGGCGTACAGCTTCTTTCAATTGGGATCATTGGCGAATATGTCGGACGCATTTTTAATGAGACAAAGCAACGGCCGGTGTATTTGGTAGACGAGTATAACGGCGAAAAAATATAGCAAAAAATAGAAGGGATGTATGTCAACAACTTGACATACATCCCTTCTATTAACCTATTAAACCTTCAAAAACATACTGATATCTATCTTCCGTTAATGGAGTCTTTTAACGCTTTGCCCGCTCTAAAACGAGGAGCCTTTGATGAAGGAATATCCATCGGTTCTTTTGTTTGAGGATTTCTTCCTACATGCGCCGCTCTCTCTAATACGTCAAAAGTACCAAAACCAACAAGTCTAACCTCGCTGTTTTTTACCAATTCTTCTGTTACAACTTCTTCAAATGCCAACAATGCTTTTTCTGCATCTTTTTTGCTAAAACCTGTTTTTTCGGCAATAGCTCCAACCAATTCTGTTTTGTTCATTATAAAATTCCTCCCTAAAATAAAATAATCGAAATATAGGCCAGATTGACTAATGCACAATCTTTTTAGATTCATTCCAGAACGAATCCATCTCGTCAAAAGAAAGCTCAGAGACATTTTTCTCACACGAAATAGCCGCATTTTCAACATACCCGAATCTATTTATAAACTTTTCTATGGCATTTGTCAAGGCAAATTCAGGATTTATTTTCAAAAATCTCGAAATATTCACGACTGAAAACAAAACATCACCCATTTCTTCTATTTTTTGTGATTCCGACAATTTCATTGCCGTTTTTAACTCGTCTAACTCTTCGTAGACTTTGTCGAAAGCAGCGTCAATATCAGCAAAATCCATGGATGCCTTTGACGCTTTCTTTTGCACTTTCTCTGCCCGCATCAAAGCTGGCAATGACATCGGTATTTTTCTCAAGACTTCTGTCTCGCTTTTGTATCCTTTTTCGACTTTTTTATTTTTCTCCCATGTGTTCAAAACGTCTTCAGGTGTTTCGGCTTTATCGTCAGCAAAAATATGGGTATGCCTGCTGATCATTTTTTGACAAATGGTTCTTGTCACATCATCGATTGTAAAAGAGTCTGCGATTTTGGCATGAAAGACAACCTGTAAAAGCACATCCCCCAGTTCCTCACACAACCCTACGTCGTTGCCCAAATTGATTTCTTCAATGACTTCGTAGCACTCCTCGATTAGATATTGTCGCAATGACGCATGCGTCTGCACTTTATCCCACGGGCAGCCGTTTTCACCAAGAAGCCTGTCCATGATCTCTAATAATTCGTCAAAACCAGATTGCCCCACTACATTCACCCCTCTACCCCACTCTACTTGTCTACAGATTTCTAATTTTAAATTCCTTTTCTGCTTCTCTTCTTACGGTCTTCTTCGCAATATCATCGCGCTTGTCATACAATTTTTTACCCTTCGCAACCGAGATATCCATTTTGACCAAGCTGCCACAAAAATATATCTTTGTCGGCACAATCGTAAAACCGTCTACTGTAATCGAACCAAGCAACTTGGTGATCTCTTTTTTGTGCAACAATAGCTTTCGATCTCGAATCGGATCTTTGTTGAAGACGTTGCCGTGTTCATACGGGCTAATGTGCATATTCTTTATATAGGCCTCACCGTTTTCAATACGGACAAAGCTCTCTTTTAAGTTGCACTTGCCCGCCCGCAACGACTTGACTTCGGTTCCTGACAACACAAGCCCCGCCTGGTATGTCTCTAGAATAAAAAAATCATGATAGGCTTTTTTATTTTGCGCAATTAATTTGACACTTTCTTTTGCCAATACACTCACCTCTTTCTTTTTGCAATACTGCTTCGACTTTTAAGCAGTCTATAATTGTATCATAAATTATAAATAAAATTAGTACAATAGTATTACTAAAATAAATTTATCGCAACCAGAACGCAACGCGCGTTTGGTGGTTGCAAAGGAGGGATTCACTTGAACGAAGCAAATGCAATGAAAAATCTCAAAACGAAGGATAAGAAAACACCGTTGGTTGCCCTGTTGTCTGGCCTTGGTATCGGTTATGCCATCACTTGCATTATCTTTATCGCCTACGCAATCTTACTTACATACACCAACATCACAGAAAAAAACATACCCATCGTTGTGTTGGCAACGGTTGTGCTGTCTGTGCTTGTCGCTGGCTATGACGCGGCAAAAGCTGTCGAAAAAAAGGGTTGGCTATGGGGCATGCTCGCCGGTCTTTTGTATGCGGTTATTATGATTTTGATTGGTCTTAGCGTCTTACGTAACTTTGGGCTTGACGGAAAAATGTTCACGCTCCTTGTTTTGTCATTGGCAGGCGGCGGACTTGGCGGCATCATCGGCATCAATTTCAAAAAATAATATCTGTTTCGCATTTTTTTTATGAAGTGGTTATAAAATATTTCCATTCCAAAACATTCTGTGATATAATACCAAAGTTATACATATATACGCAATACGACACCACAGAAAACGAAGGAGGGTAAACAGTGAAACATATCAAAACAGTAACAACAACACGATTGAATTCTACTTTAACAAAAGGCGGTTGCGGAGAATGCCAAACGTCTTGCCAATCTGCTTGCAAAACTTCTTGCACCGTTGCAAATCAATCTTGTGAAAAAAAATAATTTTTTAGGCTGTCTTGATTCCATTCGCACAAGACAGCCTAAAATGATTCAACCAGGAGTCAGCCATCTCGCTTCGCCTCGCGAAGCGCTTGGCACTCTCGGTGCAACCAGAAAGGAATGTTTGAATAAATGATACATAAATATACCATGGACGGAGAATACATTGTTTTAGACGTGAATAGCGGTTCTGTCCATGCTGTAGATGCCCTCGTGTTTGACATGCTAGACCACATGCCGGCTTGCTCGTTAGAACAAGTGACAGACAAATTAAAAGACAAATACAACCCCGCTGACATAAAGGATGCCTATTCAGAAATACTTATGCTAAAAGAAAACGAGCTTTTGTTTTTTGAAGAGGAATACGACGGCGCCTTGGCCAAGCGAATTGACCAAACCGTTGATCGCAACCCTGTCGTCAAAGCATTGTGCCTGCATATTGCCCATGACTGCAACCTAAAATGCAAATATTGTTTTGCAGAAGAAGGTGAATACCACGGCAAGCGCGCCTTGATGTCTCTTGAGGTGGGCAAGAAAGCAATTGACCTGCTGATCCAAAATTCAGGCAACCGACACAACTTGGAAATTGACTTTTTTGGTGGCGAACCGCTTCTGAATTTTGAAACGGTGAAAGGCATTGTGTCATATGCCCAAAGCCTAGAGGCGAAGCATAACAAGACGTTTCGGTTCACCATCACAACAAATGGCGTGTTGCTGCATGAGGATGTCCGTCATTACATCAATGCCCATATGAACAATGTCGTCTTGAGCATCGATGGACGAAAAGAAGTAAATGACAACATGCGTAAAAAAGCCGGTGGACAAGGTACCTATGACGACATTGTCCCAAAGTTTCAAAAGATAGCAGAAGAACGGAACCAAACCAATTACTACGTACGGGGTACCTTTACAAGAGAAAATTTGGACTTTAGCGAAGATGTACTCCATCTTTACGACTTAGGCTTCAAGCAAGTGTCTGTCGAACCTGTTGTCTCTAGCGAATCCGAACCCCATGCGCTTCGGGAAGAAGATTTACCCACCCTATTTTCTGAGTATGAAAAGCTAGCGCTCCGATTGCTTGAACTAAAAAAAGAAGGCAAAGAATTTAACTTTTTTCACTTCTCCATCGACTTGACAGGCGGTCCTTGCATTTACAAGCGCATTGTCGGTTGTGGTGCAGGCACAGAATATCTCGCGGTAACACCCGAGGGTGACTTATATCCGTGTCATCAGTTTGTCGGCATGGAGGACTTTAAGATCGGCACCGTATTTGATGGTGTCACAGACACAGCATTAAGAGACACATTCGAAAACTGTACGGTGTACGCAAAAGAACAATGTCGCGATTGCTTTGCTAAATTTTATTGTAGTGGTGGCTGTGCCGCCAACGCCTACAATATGAACGGCGACATCCATGTCCCATACGAAATCGGTTGTGAGCTCCAACGCAAGCGGACAGAATGTGCGATTTTTATGAAAGTCGCTGCAAGTCATGACGAAGTTTTGTAAAAAAAGTTTGCCATTGTCTACAGAATCAAGACGATATAATTTATTTATGGCACTTTTTAGCAAAAAATAATTGACGGTACTCGTTTTTGTCACTATAATTATACTGTTTGGAATTTGGGGTTACTTTGTTCCTAGATATCCTGTACAAGCATTCTAAAATTTTGAATTCGAAGGAGGACGTTTTACAAATGAAGTCTAAAAGTGCGGGTATTCTTGCGCTCTTACTTGTGGTAGCTGTTGGATTAGGTGCGTTATCATATTTCGGAGTAGACGTAGGAAAGAAAAAGGATTTATTTGGCATTCATGGCATCTCATTGGGTTTGGATCTAAGCGGCGGCGTATACATCGTATATGAAGCCGAAAAAGATGCTCCTACTGCTGACGAAATGAACTCTGCCGTATCACTGATCCAAGGCAGACTTGACAGAAAAGGCTACACCGAAGCCGAAGTGGCAAAAGAAGGAACCAAACGGATCCGCGTAGAAATACCCGGCATCGAAGAAGTACAAACCGCAATCGAAGAAATCGGTAGAACGGCTCAATTGTCTTTTACAGATGAATCAGGCAAAGTTCTTGTAAGCGGTGACCAAGTGGCAAATGCTACGAAATCAATGATTACCGACAGAAGCGGCGTTTCAAAAGTGGTTGTAAACTTAGAATTTACGACACTTGGAAAGCAAGCATTTGCTGAAGCAACGAGAAACAACCTCAACAAACCAATCAATATCGTTCTTGACAATAACGTCATCAGCGCGCCTACCGTTAACTCAGAAATTACAGACGGTAAAGCCTATATCGAAGGTAGCTTTGATGCGGCGTCAGCCGAAGAACTTGCGGCGTTAATCCGCGCGGGTTCGTTGCCATTTAACTTGAAAATCTTAGAAATGAACAACGTTGGTGCAAGACTGGGCACAGATTCACTTCAAACCAGTATTCTTGCCGGCATCGTTGGCTTTGTTCTTGTCCTTTTGTTCATGCTTTCTATGTACAGAATGTTGGGCGCGGCTGCCAGCTGGGCGTTGGTTATTTATGTTGAGCTTCTGCTCATTATTCTCAGTTTGTGTCATGTGACACTCACACTACCTGGTATCGCCGGTATCATCCTGTCGATTGGTATGGCCGTTGACGCCAATATCATCATCTTCGAAAGAATGAAAGATGAGTTGAACAATGGTAGAACAATTCGCTCTGCCCTCGTAAACGGATTCGCAAGAGCATTCCCACCTATTTTTGACAGTAATGTTACAACAATCATTGCAGGTGTTGTTCTTTTCTGGCTTGGTACAGGCCCGATCAAAGGGTTTGCCCAAACATTAATCATCGGTATTGTTCTTTCTATGTTTACTGCATTGATTGTAACGCGGATTATTATTACAAGCTTACTCGGCGTCGGTGTTGATAATCCAAAATTATTTGGTAGGAAGTAAGGAGGAGCTCATGATGGATATTATAAAATACAGAAAGCATTTCTT
>JAVBJY010000187.1:0-7518 GCA_031546735.1 Eubacteriales bacterium | reverse complement strand
CCTTAAAAATATATTTTCCATCTGGTGAACTTCGGTTGGTGGATCGCCAATGGACGTAACGAGTTTCGTCAACTACATACGGTTCCGCCACGGTGCTACCAGCATATGTGAATTTGCGCATCTCGTCAAGGTAAGTGCTCGGTGTGTAATAAAATGAATTTGAAACAGGATTCATCGTCAGATACCCTTCATCAGACGGATATTGTGAGACAAACGGCTTGCTTATGTCTCTTGAAAAACTTCTGGCAAACGTATTAAACTTATTTCCGCTCGTATAGATCAACCCATCGTTGCCAATGGCCAAATCCGTGAAAAGGCTACCCGTCATGATTTTGTCTTTTGAGACGAGCGTGGTCGCATCGAGAATATCGATATACCCTTGGCGCCCATAACCAACGTATAATTCGTCTTTATCATATACAATGGCGGTCGGCGTATAACTGGTTAAAAGTTTCGTCTCTGTTGCGTTTTCTGTATCGATGAGATAGATTGCATTGTTGTCATCATCTGCCACATACATATAGGGTTTGTTAGGGTGATAGGCGACGAAAGAAGCTGTTTTTATGTTTGAAACAATGCGGTTCAATGTTTTTGTTAGCGAGGTTTGTGTAATGGTGGGCGAAACTGTTTTTGTTGGTGCATTGGCATCAAGCTTTTCAAGATAATAGCTATTATTGTAACTAGAAATACCAATAAGGGTTGCGTTCTTTAGAAATACGTACTCTACAGAACCATACGTCTTGTATGTATCGATGCCTTGGAAGGTATCATAGTTGAAAGAACCGATTTCGTGATACTCAGTTTCTTTATAAAACTTGTTGTTGGGCAAATCAAAATATAGCACTTCCTCATGTCGAGGAAAAGAAAAATAAAAAAATCGATCGTTCGCCTCTGTCTGGCTGCAAGTAAAAACATTACCAGAATCGCTAAAAGCGTATTTTCCATCTGGCGATATGATTGCGCTATTGCCAAATAACGAGCTAGCGTCGGGATAAGACTTGCTACGGTTTACATCAGATACACTTGTGATAACACCGTTGCTGTAGTTGATTTTACAAGGCCCCTCTGATAAGCTGTATATCGGAAACAGATACAGCGAATTTGAGACGGGGTTTACCGCTAACGTTCCTTCATATTGAGACCATTTGGAAATTTGTTTTTTTGTGGTTCGAGAGAAGCTTCTAATGTAACTATTGCTGCCCATATCACTTGTATAAATGAATCCGTCATTGCCAATCACCATGTCTGACAGAGAAGAAGAACCTATTGTGATTCTATCTTTTAATGCAAGGGTTTGTGCATCATAGATATTGACAACACCTTTGTTCGTGAGATCATTGCAACCTACATAAATTTCATTGTTGGCATACTGTAGTGCTTTCGGCGTATCCTGTAACGTAATCTCTTTAATCTCGTTTGTATCGTAGTTAATGCGGTATAGCTTTTTACTGTACTGGTCGACGGTATACACCACCGGGTCAGACGGATGATACACGGCATCGGTAACAGTACCAGGCAGTGCCAAAGGCGTGTTGTCTGCGTAACACAAGAGACCAGCGGGGCAAATGAGGAAAGTGAGTAGTAAAAACAGAAATGCGAGTATTTTGTTTTGCATGAAGTATGCTCCTTTTGGAAGATTTTATCGTACCTACAGACTATAGCATTTAGGCTGTCGAATGGCAAGAATAAAAAAGTACGGTCTACTCCCGCACACGCCGACCCGATTAAACGATGCCAGTTCCTTCTCCTACTATTATATACACCAATATCTTCACCTCTTCTCGCAATTATAGTTTACAACTTCGTCTTATTTGTGTATGATTGATTCAAAATTCAAATAAACTAGCAGAGGTGGAAAAATTGAAAAAAATCAAAGTCATGACAATCTTCGGAACAAGACCCGAAGCGACCAAAATGGCACCGCTCATCAAGGAAATGTACACACGTGACGAAATTGAACAGGTCATCTGCGTAACGGCACAACATCGGCAGATGCTCGACCAAGTGCTTGAGGTGTTTGAATTAAAGCCCCATCATGATTTGAACATCATGTCAAGTCGCCAAACGTTGACCGACATTACGACAAAAGCGTTGATTGGTTTGGAAGCGGTGATGCAAACAGAAAAGCCGGATTTGGTATTGGTGCACGGCGACACGACGACGACGTTTGCCGGTTCGTTGGCGGCATATTATAGCCAAATCAAATTGGGGCATGTGGAAGCGGGGCTTAGAACATATGATAAGTTTCAGCCTTACCCTGAAGAGATGAACCGGAAGTTGACAGGTGCGTTGGCCGATTTGCATTTCTCCCCGACAGCGCTTGCGAAAGAGCATCTATTAAAAGAAAATGTAGATGAAGACGCCATTTATATTACTGGAAATACGGCGGTGGATGCATTAAAGACAACCATCGAGAAAGACTATGTATTTGCACTGGACGCGCTCAACAAAATCGACTACAAACACAACCGCGTCATTACAATGACTGCCCATAGACGTGAAAACTTGGGGCAACCACTCGAAAACATTTGTAATGCCGTTCGCAAAATTGTAGATGCAAACGAGGACGTGGTGGTGGTGTATGCGGTGCATTTTAATCCGGCGGTGCAGGAAGTGGCCCACAGAATTTTGGGCGGGCACGCGCGCATCCACCTAACAGATCCAATCGATATGAAAGACATGCACAACCTGATGAACCTGTCTTACTTGGTGCTCACCGACTCGGGCGGCTTGCAAGAAGAAGTGCCATCGATGGGCAAGCCAGTTCTCGTCCTTCGAAACGTCACCGAGAGACCCGAGGGTGTGGCGGCTGGCACGCTCAAACTCGCCGGTGTCGAAGAAGAAGAAATCATCAAGATGACGACACTGTTGTTGCATGACAAAGCCGTGTATGACGGCATGGTGGCCGCCAAGAATCCATTTGGCGACGGCAAAGCGTCCGAGAGAATTACAGACGCCATCTTGCATCATTTTGGGTTTATCAAGCAACGCCCCGCAGACTTTGCGTAAAGATAACGACTGTGCACGGCGTATTTAAAGGCCATCGGTGTACAATTCAAAAAATAATACAAAAATAGATAGCATTACCGTGCAGAACGGTATATAATGAGTTTTGTTATGAATGGGAAGTGTTGCCATGAAGCACCAACGGAAAAAACAAACGAGAGAGATCTTGAACGCCTTTACGTTGCTGAGCCAAATCGGTATCTCTATGATTGTGCCCATTTTGTTTAGCATTTGGTTCGGAAATTTCTTAGACAAGAAATTTGAAACGGGTGTTACCTTTCTGGCCATATTTGCTGTGCTTGGCGTCATGACTTCGTTTAAGGTGTTGTATGACATGGTGATTAAGCGATTTATGTAACATGCAGGAGAATGAAAGATGATTGAAAACACAAGTAAGAAGGTTTTGCCAGTGATTACCGCACTGGCCGTTGTTTGTCTTGTGATCGGCTTGTTTGTCGTATCCCATCGATTGGCCTTTGTCAAAGGGTTGGCGTTTGGAACGATATTTTCCTTATTAAAGTGGATGCTGATGGAGCGAGCAATTCGCAAATCGATGGATTTGCCCCCCGAGAAAGTGGTGGTGTATATACAATTCCGCTACTTGATCCGTTATATGCTGACAGGCGTTGTTTTGGCCGTGGCGGCCATGCAGCCGTCTATCAACCTTTACGCAACCATTATTGGCATCTTATTACCGATGCCGGCTGTGTATATTGCAAAAGCTATATATAAAGACCATATATAGATGTTTCCACATGTATTCTTTTATTTTTGCAAAGAAAGGGGTGATAAAATGGAATTTAACAACCATATTTTGGGTACCTTTAATCTGTTTGGAATGCAAGTGAATTTTACGGAAACATACAGAAACACATATATCGTGATGGCCATCATCATCATACTGGCTGTCGCCGCACGCATCAAGTTCAATAAATTTCAAGAAATTCCGAAAGGCTTTCAGAACTTTTTAGAGCTGATCGTGGAATCGGCAGATGCGTTTATCGTTAGCAACATGGGCGAAAAATGCAGCTATTTGTGTAGTTGGTTTTTCACCGTCATGCTGTTTGCCGGGCTCTGTTGCATGTCGGGTATTCTGATGAGGCCGCCGACCGCCGATCTTGCGACAACAGGTGCACTCGGTATTACGACGTTCTGCCTCATTAACTTCTTGCCGATGATCAAACGTCCGAAACACTACTTCAAAGGCTTCATCGAACCGTTTGCGTTGTTTTTGCCACTTAACCTGCTAGACGTTGTGACAAAACCGTTCTCGTTGAGTTTTCGTATGTTCGGCAATATTTTAGGTGGTACCATTATTATGGGTATGGTGTACGCGATGCCTGTCTATTTAAAGATAGGGATTCCCTCCGTTTTACACATCTACTTCGATGTGTTTGCGGCTGTTTTACAAGCATTTATCTTTGTCATGTTAAGCATGGCGTTTATAAATGAAAAAATGTCAGAAGAAGAATAAAAAAAATCAAAATTTTAAGGAGGATTTTCAAATGGAAGGTTTAGATCCAAGAGCGTTTGTGTTAGGTTGTTCTGCAATAGGTGCAGGGCTTGCAGTTTTTACAGGTATTGGTGCCGGTCTTGGCCAAGGCTATGCGGCAGGTAAAGGTGCAGAGGCGGCTGGTCGTCAGCCAGAAGCAAGAGGCGCGATCATGTCTACCATGCTTTTGGGCCAGGCGGTTGCCGAGACAACGGCTATCTACGGTTTGGTTATCGCGATTATCTTGTTAATGGCAAATCCACTCATCGGTCAAGTTGCGGCGAAATAACGCAACATTCCTCAAAAACCTGAAAGGAGGGAGTTGTTCCTTTGGACGGCTATATTATTCAATTTGACTGGAATCTGGTTATAGGCCTTGCGATTCAATTGTTTAACGTGCTTCTCATGTTCGTTATCTTAACATGGTTGTTGCACAAGCCTGTAAGCAAATTTATGAAAGATAGAACCAACAAAATTGCCGCGAGCATTGAAGCGGCAGACGCCAAAGTGGCAGATGCAGAAGGCTTAAAAGCGCAATATGCGCAAAAGCTACAAAACATCGAACTAGAAAAAACCAAAATTTTAGAAGCGGCCAAAAAGCATGCGTCTGAAACAGAACAGCAAATCATCGTAGAGGCAAAGAAAGAAGCCGATGTGATTAAAAATCGTGCGCTTTTAGAAATCAAGCGCGAGCAAGACAAGTCAAAAGATTTTGTGAAAACGCAAATCATCGAGATATCTTCTTTGATTGCAAGCAAATATATCCAAACCGCGATTGACGAGCAAAAGCAGAACCAACTGTTTGAAGAAGTTATTTCAGATATGGGGGATGCGAAATGGCTCAATTAGTCGCAAATCGCTATGCAAAGGCGATGTTTCAGTTGGCGCTTGAAAACGGTCAACTCGACACATACACCGAACAGCTTTCCGTTGTGCTTGATACATTTAAAACCGAACATGAGTTTTCTAAAATCATCAACCACCCCGAAATTTCTCATGACAAAAAGTTTTCGATGCTTGAGAAGGTTTTTGGCTCTGTGGTTGTACCAGACGTGTTGGGCTTGTTTGCCATCATCATCCGAAAAGGCCGTGAAAAAGAAATCATCAACATATTAGAAGCATTCGTGAATATGAGTAAAAAGCACAGGGGCATTGTGACGGCCTATGTATACGGCCCCGTCGCCCTCACCGAAACGCAGCTTTCTTCTATTAAAGCAAGGTTGTCACAGTATATGAATAAGCAAGTCGAAATTCAATTTGAGCTGCAAACCGATTTAATCGGTGGCCTTCGTATTATCGCAGATGGAAAAATTATGGACGGTACAATCAAAAAACAATTAGACGATATGAAAACGCAACTTTTGAATTTACAACTTGTATAGTAAAGGAGTGTAACTCGTAATGAATCTCAGACCTGAGGAAATCAGTACTGTTATCAAAGAACAGATTAAAGGCTATTCTTCTAAGCTTGACGTTTCAGAAGTTGGCACAGTTATACAGGTTGGAGACGGTATTGCCCGTGTTTACGGACTGGATAACGCCATGAGCGGCGAACTTTTGGAATTTGAAAACGGCATATTTGGTATGGCGCTTAACCTAGAAGAAGACAACATTGGTGTTGTTATTTTGGGACCAGACGCCGGCATCAAAGAAGGCGACGTTGTAAAATTAACAGGGCGTGTGGCCGAAGTGCCCGTTGGCGATGCCATGATTGGCAGAGTTGTAAACGCACTGGGTCAACCCATTGACCAAAAAGGCCCCATCCACACAACCGAGACAAGACCAATCGAAAGAGTGGCGCTTGGCGTTATCGCCAGACAATCGGTTGACGTTCCGTTGCAAACGGGTATCAAAGCGATTGACGCCATGGTTCCCATCGGGCGTGGCCAACGTGAGCTTATTATCGGCGACCGTCAAACAGGCAAGACAGCGCTTTGTATCGATACAATCATCAACCAAAAAGGCAAAGATGTTATTTGTATCTATGTTGCCATTGGGCAAAAAGCGTCTACCGTTGCCCGTATTGTAAAAAGCTTTGAAGATGCAGGTGCCATGGATTACACGACGGTTGTTGTTGCAACTGCCAGTGAGACAGCGCCTCTTCAATATATCGCACCATACAGCGGCGTTTCAATTGGCGAAGCATGGATGGAAAACGGCAAAGACGTACTCATCGTATACGATGATTTGTCGAAGCATGCTGTTGCTTACCGTGCCATGTCGTTATTGCTTCGTCGTCCGCCAGGACGTGAGGCATACCCCGGCGACGTTTTCTACCTTCACTCGAGACTGTTAGAGCGTGCCGCAAGAGTAACGGAGAAATACGGCGGTGGTTCGATTACGGCGTTGCCGATTATCGAGACACAAGCCAACGACGTATCCGCATATATCCCGACCAATGTTATCTCGATTACAGATGGTCAGATTTATCTTGAGTCTGAGTTGTTTAACGCGGGCGTACGCCCTGCGATTAACGCGGGTCTTTCTGTTTCTCGTGTTGGTGGTTCTGCTCAGATCAAAGCGATCAGAAGCATTGCCGGCCCGATTCGTGTAGAGCTTGCCCAATACCGAGAGCTTGAATCGTTTGCACAATTTGGTTCAGACCTTGACAAAGATACATTAAATCGATTGAACCACGGCCAACATATCGTGGAAGTGTTAAAACAACCACAATACAAACCGTTGGCAGTTGAAAAAGAAGTGTTGATTTTGTTTGCTGTGACGAGAAATTATATCGATGATGTGCCATTGCCAGAGGTAAGGCGCTTTGAAAACGAATTGTTCGCCTTTATTGAGACAAAACATAGCAAAATCTTGACAGAAATCAGAGAAAAGAAAGTCATCAGCAGCGATCTTGAAAAAGAAATCATAAAGGCACTGGATTCTTTTAAAAAAGAATTTAGTGTATAGTGAGGTGACAAAAGCATGCCCTCAATGCGTGATATAAAACGCAGAATTAAAAGCGTAAACAGTACAAAGCAAATTACGAAAGCGATGAACCTTGTTTCGAGCTCTAAGCT
>JAVBJY010000070.1:0-14031 GCA_031546735.1 Eubacteriales bacterium | reverse complement strand
AAGAAATGAAGCATGTTTTCGTAGTGTCTAGGATCGAGACCGAGCTCTCTTACAATTGACGTTACCCCAATTCCATCGTGACCAATTAGAAGCCCTATCACTACCACCACAAACCAATTGAAGCTTGCTTGTCTTGTAAATTAATCTCGAAAACCTAGCAATATTGTATTTGCAAATTTTATCATCTTTTTTTGTATTCAGCAGGACTTCTTTTTTTCTTATTATTGTGTTAAGATAAGTAAAGCCATCTGCTAAATAATGCTCCCTTCTTTTTTGGTCTCTCAACCTTAAGAATAGGACATTTTTTGTCAGATGGCTACTGTTTTTTTTGCTGAGAACTTTTAACTCACAAGTATAATAATACTAATAACATTTTTTATTGTATCATAATCCTGCCCCGCCGAAATTTGTTCCGTTATCATTTTTGATATATAAAACAAGACACGTTGCGGCATATCGGGTACATCCATCACTTGAATTTCAACATTTATTACCATTCCATTCTTTGTATTGACTTTCACATCTAAAATACCAAATTTGTCGCCTTTTTCTTCTGGCTTTAGGTGCGGATCAATAATCGTTAGGCTGTCATATTCATCATGTGGTATATTCAAAATGGATTTCAAAAAATCCTCTAAAACATCAACATTGCGCTTATCTCCAAAAATCAGTTTGAACACATAATCATTGATTGGGGGCAATAACTCTCTACTCATTATCTCACATCCTTACTACTATTATAACCCACTTCCAGTTTTTCGTCAAAAATTATACGCGAGTTAAAGTTATTTACACGAGTGCTCGATATCGATTTGATTCCAAACGTATCATTGGCTCAGGACGCTGTAGAATAGAAAAGAGCAGAATAGAAATCGCCATGGCGATTTCTATTCTGCTCTTTTTCTTACTCCGTATATTTCAACATTTGCTTCAAACCTTCTTTTAAAATCTTATCATCTAGCGACTGGTTCTTTGCATACAGCACATTGATGGCATAGGCTGTCGCGCCGTTCAGCTCGCCAGTTACGTCCAATTGATGCTCCTTCTGAATCTTTTTCAGAGCCTCTGTCTCTTTCTCTTTTGTTGATGCGTCGTAGCCCAAAATTTTCAAGATGGCGACCGCGTCCCCATCGTTGTACTGGGCATAGTCGAGAAATGCAGGCAACGTCACAGCGACATTGGGCACAACCCCTACGCCATTGATCTTAGAGCCGTTTCGCGAAAAATTTTCGTGGGTGGTTAGCTTCAACAGACCGCCCCCGTTTAATTCTAACACTTCTTGCATGACACCTTTTCCAAACGTTGTACGTCCAACCAAAATACCGCTTCCCGAATCCTTGATGGCGCTCGCCAAAAGCTCGCTTGCCGAAGCCGAATTCTCATTGACCAAAACGACAATGTGCTCAAATATTGGTGTTTTTAATTCGGATTTTGCTATGTCCATCTCACCGCTCTTGGATACAGTTGTAAAGAGAACGCCTTCCTTCACAAGGCTCTGGCTGATATGCGTCGATACTTCAACGTCGCCGCCTGGATTGTCTCTCAAATCTAAAATCAGGTCGTGTATATTTTGTTTTTGTAACCCTTGCACGGCGGCATCAAACTCATCGCCTGTCGGCTCCATAAAACTCATGATTTTGATGTACCCGATTGTATCGTCATACTTTTTATCTGTGCCAATCAAGTCACTTAGCTTCTTTGTGTAGACCGTTGTCGTCTTGTAATCTTCTACTTTCATCGTAAACTCTTTTGTGAGACCGTCTCGCGCCACGCCGATTTTGACCGTTTCGTACTTGTCGCCTTTGTCTGCGATGAGGTTTGCCACTTGGTACAGTTGCAAGCCTTCTGTCTTTTTTCCGTTAATCGACACGACGACATCGCCTATCAAAAGCCCTGCTTTCTGCGCAGGGGAGTTTGGCTCTACTTGCTCGAGGATTGTCTTCCCATCCGCATCTAATGTCAATGTGATACCGATGCCATAGGCAGAGCCGTTCATCATGCTCATGAAGTCGGTCGCCTCGTCGCCAAACATGAAATTACTGTATTTATCGAGGGGCTTTGTCATGCCTTTGATTGCATTTTTGATAATCTGGTCTTTGGTGACCTCGCCGCCCGCAAAGTTTTCTACGATATAGTCCGCCACAGAATTGAGAAACGCACCGTCTTGCAACGCTTTGTATTCTTCTGCCGTTAAGACAACGTCTGTATCGTTGGCAAAAACGACAAGCGACTGAAATGACAAAGCCATGACCAACAGCGCGCTTGCAAGCATTTTTTTCATATTAGAAGCCTCCATGTTTTCGTTAGGTTGTAAAGCATAAAACCGTGGGCGTTGCCCACGGTTTTATGCCCTTTATCCTTCTGCCTTAGTTTGTATAGTTGGTAATGTGCTCGGTGTAGTCTATCTGTAAATCCGAACGCATGTAGTCAATGAGCCGATTCACAAAAGCCGCTGCTTCCGCTTTCGACACAAAATCTCTTGGTCTAAAGTTTCCGTCGAGATCGCCTGAAATAATATGGGCACGATTGGCTGCATACACTTCTCGCTTCGACCATGCCGCGATGTTTGAATCATCTGTAAAGCTCGTCATTGGCGTCGAGTCAAGACCTAACGTTTCAAGACCTAGCGTACGAAGCAAGATAACAATGGCCTCTTGTCGTTCAATCGGCGAGTCGATATAAAAGTTTCCGTCGTCACGCCCGACAGCAAGCCCGGCTTTGTATGCCGCCATGATGTATGGATAATCGGGGCGATCTGGCAGTACGTCTGGGAAGACAATTTGCACTGCCGCCGTTGCACGCTTGCCCTTGGCTGTCGCCGCCGCTGGCTGTGCAATCGGAAGCTTCACGGCCTTCACGAGTGCGGTTACAAACTGCCCTCTCGTAATGGCTTGGCTCGGCTGATAAAACTTTGGATCGCCTTCTAATACGTTCATGCTAAACAATTTGCTGATATCGCCCTCTGCAAAATGACCTTTCAAATAAGACGTATCTGGCGCTCTTAACTGCTCAAACGTGTTTAACGTATTGATATGGGCACTGCCAGACGCCGGATTGGTAAGGGCAAATTTTGACGGCGAAATAAAAATATTATAGGTCAAATCGCTCTGGTCTTGGGTCACTTCTGCATAGTTGCCCTCAAAACTGATGGCGGTCGGTTCGTTCTTCGTATATTGAAGCGTTTTGTAGATGGAGACGCTCGGTCTAATCTGATAGCTCAATTGCCCGTTCGGTGTATCCACAACGCCGTCAATCCTGTGTGTTTCGGCGTTTGACCATGCACAAGAATAGCCATACAGCGTGCCGGTTAGCGACACGGTAGTCGGCTTGTCTGGTGCCGCGGCAGCGCCTGTTGTACCGGCCGCCGCCGTCGTAGATCCACTTGCGATATACACGGCGTTATGGGTGGTGTTGCCTTTATAATAGACAACCCCCGGCGTATGATCCTCGATGATGCTGATGTCGGAATGAGACTGGGCAGGCACAAGGGTGTAGGTGGCACCATTTACAAGCGCCGCCTCTGTCCAGCTTGTTGCGGTAAAGTTTTTAATGATTTGATCGCCGCTTCTAGCGTACGTCACCGTATATGTAATGCTCCGGTTGAGGGCAACGCCTGTCGGCGTCGTTGCATCCGGTGCCACTGTATATTGCACCGTATATTTACCCGACATGTCGGTGTCTTTAATGGCCTCTCCATTGTTGATCGAAATAGTGCCGGTAAATTCTACCGGCTGACCCGAAACAAATAAAACCTCTTTGTACGCGGTTTTGAGCGTTGCATTTTTCTTTTGTGCCGAGCCCGTTTGCTGTACAATTAGCTCGGTGGCTTTCGGAGGGCGACGCCCCTCCGAAATGCCGCTAAAAAATCCTAAGTCGCCCACCATGCCAAAAACACTCGTCAAATTGAACAGCATAATCAGAAACGTAAGCACAACAATATTTCTGATTGCATTTATTTTTTTCATATATTGGCTCCTCCGCGAATTATTTCTCTACAAAAACAATGTATCCGCTTACTGTAGGATTTTGTGTCGTTGCGGTGATTTGTAGATTATTGGTCATGACTTTGACTGTCGAACCAAGTTTCATTTTCGAAATGTCTACGACTTGGTTGTCTTGTACGATGACGCCGTTTGTCTGCAACGTAACCGTCGCCGCTGTATTTACTGTGCTAATTGGTTTCCATGCCCCTGTCTTCTTGTCGCGATATTGCGCGCTTTTCAAGCCAATGGTCGCACCTGAAGCGCTAACAACCACGCCTCTTATCTCATCATCTGGGTAAACAGAACGCATGATATAGTTTGCCTTCGCCCCATCTGAAACGACCGTATACGAATAACTCTTGTTTGTAGCACTGTTTGTGCCATACCCAACAAACGCGTTAATGCCTAGGTCGCCTGTCGTGTCACTATACTTTGTAGTATAGTCAATCGTAAAGGTTCTTTCAAGCGGTGAATACTGCCATTCATCGCCGTACAACTGTGCAATCGGATTCATCACAAATTTTTTGCCTTCGTCTACCGATGTAATTCTGCCTCGGAAGAACATAAGCCCTGATGTAGCTGGTCTTTCATAAATATCCACAATGGCTGCTTGTGCGCCGCCATTTAAGACCACGGTGCCATAGGTAGATGGTGTGATGGCATTGCCTGTTACCAAACGTCCGTTGATTCTGACGATGGTGCCTGCGTCTGTGGCAATTGTGCCGCCAAATCCTTGTACGCTAAACGTGCCTGTGCCTGTAGAAGACAGGATAACATCTGGTGAAAGATAAACGTCGCTTGAATTTCTAAACGTAACCATTGCTACTCTCTCGCCCGCCGCACTACTTTCAAGTGCCACGTACACGTCACCTTCACTGCGTTTTAAATATTTGTTCACATAGTCGAGGGGTACCCGCTTGCCGTTATAATAAAACGCCGTGTCACTGCCGCCAAGCGGAAACGATTGTATCTCTTGGTATGCGCCCCAACTGGTCTTGCCATAGGTTTGGGCGTTTTGCAAGATCAATTTTTTCTGCATCACATCGATATTTGATAGTTGGCCTTTGACGATGTTGCTGATTAAATGTTGGCCGCCTTCGATTGTAAATTCTTTTACGGTTTCGATTACATAGCCCGGCGAAATAATGGCGGTGTTTACAAGCAATCTCGTCCAATCGCCGACCTTTACATCACTAAACGCAATGGGCTTGCCGTCTTTCGAAACAAAGACTGTATCGGCGACATCAAACCATGCCGTTTGTTTGTCTTCAAACTCGATTAACATATGCGCAAGCGCTTCATCTTTTTTAAACTCTAAAATCTTACCGTAACGCATCGTGTAGTTTGTCGCCGCACTGATGCTTGCAATCACGTTGTTGTCGTCTGGCTTCGTTCGGATGAACACGATGTCGCCGGGCTCTACGTCACTGATCAGGGTGTCTCGCGGGTCGTATTCAAAATTCGGGAACACTTCGTCCAAATATCCGATTTCGTCCATATCATCATAGTGTTGTTGTTTCTCTACAGTGATTTCATTTTCGTAGTAGTTCTTGGTGACTTCTTTGCCGTTGTTATCCACAATGGTGAGGTAGCCAAGTCCTGGGTTATTTTCAATGACGATACCGCGTATTTCTGAAATCAAGGTCGGCTCGCCTACATATTGAATCTCATCTACCACGTTATTTTTTAAGGTTAAAATGACATTGCCACCAGACGGTACGTCCTTTGCGTAGCGGTTCTTTTGGTCAATCGTCACATAGTTTCCTGTTGCATCGGTACCATGCAAGCCGTCAATCATTTTGTACATAAAGCGTTTGTTGTATGCATCTACAATATGGATTTCTCCGTTTGCATAGTCAATCATGTTTAACTTGCCTTGCACGGTTTTAATCTCGATGCCGCTTGTCACCTGCACATACAAAACGGCACGGTTGGTCGTGGTGGAGGATATCGCCGCGGCAAGGTTCTCTGGTACGTTGGCGGCGGTGTTTAAGTCTGTATTGGATATGGTGTTGGCCAAGCCATCTGTTCGGTCTGCCGACACCTTATCCACTAAGTATTCCACTTTGTCACCCTCTTTTAAAAGGGATAAGCCGCCAATGGCACCGTCTTTATAGACAACGGCGTCTCTATCTTTTGCTTGTGGTGACGTGCTTTTGTCGAGTTGGTATATCATCAGGTCGATGTTGCCATCCTCTGTTCGTATGTATAGATTGCGCCAGAGTGTGGCACTGCCTGTTTTCGAAAATTGTATGTCGCGGATGGCGCCGACTGTACCGGTTTTTTTATCGATGCCGACGGCTTGGTTATAAATCGAATCCATGTTCTTTAAGATTTGCGCCATTTCTGCTCTTGTGATCGAGCCTTTTGGCTTAAACTTGCCATTGCTACCCACCATGATGTTGTTGGCGGTTACCAGTTCTACGCTTTTGACGCATGTTTCATCAATGGTCGACCAATCCGAAAATGTGTAAATCTTCTGTTGTGTCGCAGACGACGTAAAGCTACCGGGGCTGATATAATTAATCGCTTTTACAATCCAATCGGCTACCTCTTCACGCGTTGCCGGGTCACCCCTTCGAAATGCGTCTGGGTCTACTTCGGGTGGATCGGCAATCGACTCTGTGTATTGTTGAGGGGTTAGAAGCCCGGTGGCATTGGCTTGGTTTAAATAGCCGTACGACCACAAGGTGCGAAGGGGCGATTTTTCTGGTGCCGTGGTGTTTAAGGCGATGGCGGCTTGTTGTGCCGCTGGCTCTAAGCCCATGGCGCGTACGATAAAGGCAAGCGCTTCTTCCTTTGTCACGGTGCCACTCGGGCGAAACGTCGTATCATAGCCTTTTGTCAGGTTTAACGCACCTGTGCGTGCGATTGCTTCTCTTGCCCAATGGCTTACGGGCACATCTTTGAAGTTTAGGGTATGGGCAATGTCTTTCGCTTCTACGCGTCCGACGTATGTATTCTGAACTGGATCGGTTAGTATTTTGGTGTCGGTCAAGGCGAAAGCATTCGCCGGGCTAGACACAAACAACAACGCCATCAGAAAGGCAAGTATTCTTTTCATGTATAAAATTCCTCCTCATAAACAGGTCGTTTCGCAACTGTGATGTGTAGTCAAACTTCAAAGCAAAAAACATTGAACTCCAAACAGTATACCATGAACATTTGCAATAAAAAACTATAATTTCAATTTGTAAATTGATTTTAACAAAAAAAAGCAAACCGTTATCAATTTTGCTTGACTCACAGCCTGCTTTGCGTGTTTTGGTGTATTGGTGGAAGCGGGGCTAACCCGTATCGCTTTTAAATACTTTTACATGCTTTCTTTGCTACTCTTCAGCAGGGCCCGAATGGCATTCACGTTTGTGGATTTCAATGCTTCTTCATTTTCTGCTTTGATTTGCTCGTAAATTTCTTTGCGGTGAATGACAACACTCTTGGGCGCGATAAACCCAAGTTTGACTTGCTCGCCCTGGATCGAAAGCACCACGACTTCTACATCATCGCCTATAAAGATAGAATCGCCCTTTTTTCTGGTCAGCGCTAACATATGCTATTCACCCGCCTTTTGCATGTTTTGAAGTTCGTTAAACACAAGATGACGAATGGGATACTCGTCACCATTAAAGATGGCTTGGCATCCTTTTTTTGTGGCGTTGTTGACGACGATTGGCGCGCGTAAGTTCACGGTCATTTTGTCCACAATCGCGGGGATAACCGCGATGTTGTAGATAAAGCAGCTTTGTTCGTCAAACGCACCCATAAATTCGGGCAGAATATCGGTTACATCTGGTTGGTAATCGGGCTTGATGGCCAGCATATTGAGCATTAAAAATGCGACATGCTTGTTCTGGGTGGATTGAAGCCAAAACACGAGTGTATCGTCTGTTGCCTCTCCGTCTGTGATGACCACATATTGTTTATCGTCTGGGAAACCGGGTAACCCGTCCGTGAAGTCGAGCACTTTTTCTGGATCTATTTCCATTTCTTCAAAATACTTTGTATCAATTTTCATCGTTCGTAACCTCCGCTCTACAAAAGCTTGCCCTGTAAACTGTTTAACCTCTCTAGTTTTCAATTCGTGAAGCACCGCGACCAGCCACGGCCTGTGCTGTGTGACGTAAAATATAAAAAACCCATAGGAACGCCAATCCCTATGAGTTTATCATACACCCGTTTATATAAAGTCTGCAAGGGATAATTTTGTAATATTCATCCCCGCGCGTAAGGACGCGGTATAAGCGGCATCCGCTGTGTTAAGTTGGGTGATGACGTCTACAAGGTCGATGTCTTCATTTTTAGACAAAAGCTTCGTGTAGTTTATGTTGTCATCCTCTAGCCGGTTGTGGATCAGGTCGAGCTTGTTAATCCGAACGCCGACGTCTGTGTGTGGCTTAGAGATCGCCGCCTGAAAATCTGACATCTTGCCCATTTGGTTGCTGAAAAATTTCTGCAACTCGGCATCGCCTGCCGTGCCATCGTTAATCTGCTTAATCATATCTTTATACGAGCTCATCGTGTCGTTCATGTCTTTTGTGTAAAAATCGGTGCCCAAAATATTGGTGCCGATATAGGTGTTGACCCCTACTTCGAGGTTGATCGTCTGCCCTTTTATGCCATTTGGAAATATATTACTATTCATCGTGCCGTCTGCATTGATGGGTGCTTGGTCGGTCTTGTAGCCCGAAAAAACATAGCGCCCCATGTAGTTTACGTTCATTTCATTGTTAAACTGTTCGCCCAACGAACTCATCTCTGTTAATATTTTTTTTCGCTCTTCTGGTGAGTATGTATCACTGGCACCCTGCACAGAAAGTTCATTCATCCGCGTCAAAACAGAGTTCATATTTTTAAAGGCGCCTTCTGTAATGTCAAGCCATGATTTTGCCTGGTCTACATTTTTATCGTATTGTTCGGTCTCTGCCACTGTTGTTCGAAATTTGAGTGAGCGGGTCGCGATAATCGGATTGTCGGAGGGCATTTGAATCTGCTTGCCCGAGGACATCTGGGTATACAACGTGTCTAGGTTGCCTAGGTTTCTGTTTATATTGGTCATGAGCCGTGTGGTCATCATGGGATTTGTTACTCTCATAAAAAAATACCTCCTACGTTTACGTTTATCAAAAAATTACATACCAAGGCCGTTGATCGTCACATCATAGATGCTGTTAATGGTCGAGATGAGTTTTGCGGCCGCTTGGTACAATTGTTGATACTTTAGCATGTTGACCATCTCTTCGTTTAAGCTAACAGACGACACTTGCATCCGTTGGGTACCCACTAGATCGACAACCTCTTTGTAGTAGTCTGTAAACTTTTGGGCTTGCTTCGTGTCTACACCCAACTCGGCTGACGAACCTGCTATATAATCATACAGGTTGCCTTCTTTAAACAAGCTTCCGTTATCTTTTAATTTTAAAACGCCAAGGATGACTTCGTTGTCGCTTTGGTCTTTGCCTTTTGATGTAGCAAGCTTTTGTGGGTCATCTAGTATCTCTTTTGACAGCGAGATGTTTCCGGCGGTAATTTTGCTATAGTCGATGCCACTTCCCGAATAGATGGTGCCGTCTGAACCCTTATAGGAGAAAAACAACGTGCCTGTGTTGCCATAGCTGTCATACCCATTCACATGACCAATGACACCAGGGATCTGGTTGCCATCGCGGTCTGTGCCTTCGTTAACCGCTTTTGCAAAGGTTCTGGCAAAATTGTTTAGCTTTTCGAGGTAGTAGGGGATGCCTTTGTAGGCTGTCGCCGTATTGGCACCCGACGCGTTTTTGCCGTCGCGCACGTCTAAGATGCCTTTCATCTGCCCTGACATATTATCGGTGTTAAAGGCGATGCCTGGGTCGGTCACGTTCCCATTTGCATCTTTTGTGGGTTTATTCCACATGACGTCATAAAGACCCGGCACATCCTCTGGATTGGCGGGGGTTGTGCGTGGTTCTAGCTTTAATGACCGTGTGTCAAAATGATTGACGAGTTCTTGCCCATTGATCAAAATAGAAAACTGCTTGTCGGAGCCATCACCATTTGGGCTTCGGTCGGTTTCTTTTACGTCTACGTTTACATAGGTAGACAGTTCATCCACCAATCGCGCACGTTGGTCACGCAAGTCATTGGCCGTTTCGCCGCCAATTTCGCCTCTGTAGATTTGCTTGTTCAAACTGGCTACCTGTACGCCAATCGAATTGACACGGTCGACCACTGCTTCTAGGTCTTGGTTTAAGTCACGTTGCTGTTTTTTCAGGTTTTCGCTTGTCGTTTGCAACGACGTCGTCAATGAACCAGAGTATGTGATGACACTAGACCGATAGTTAGGGTCTGATGCCGAAAAGGTCAGGTCGCTCATGCGTTTAAAGTAGTCTGTCATCATGGTACTAAGCCCCGATTCCGACGATGCATTAAACACGGTTTCAAGCAAATTTAACTGTGTTTCTTTTGTTGCATATTCGCCCTGTACACCGCTTTCGCTCCAGAATTTTTTATCGAGATAGAAGGAGCGGGTCTGTCCGACACCATAAATTTCGGCACCTGTGCCAAGCATACCACGGCCATCGTTTGTAGACATCGGCGTCGTCGCCCTTTGCAGCGCTTCCTGCCTTGTATAGCCTTTGGTCGCCGCATTGGCGATGTTATGGCTTGTAACCGCCAAACCGCCTTTTGCAACAAACAATGCCGACGATGCGACATTAAATTCAAAAAAAGCTGAACCCATGCAATCTTCACTCCTTCCTTATCGTTTTAATCCATGTATGATTTCGTCTACCATTGTGTCAATAATTTTCAACACTTTTGAGGACGAGTTGTAGGCATGTTGGTACTTCATCATGCTGGTTAGTTCTTCGTCTAACGAAACGCCGCTTGCCGATTGCCTGTCGTTTTGAATTTTATCGAGTAGCGCCGCCTGAGACGACAAGAACCCTTGTGACTCGTTGGTGCTGACGCCGATATCGGTTACCACGCTTCGGTAGAAGTTATCAACCGATAACCCCCCAAGCCCCTGCAAGCCGCTTTGCTCCAAATTGTCTGTCTTCCAGTTGCCCATGATGCCAAGAACGACGGAATTGTCACCCTTTAACAGGTCGCCGTCTGCGGATTTGTGGGAGAGCGCGATTTTGTTGTAGCCAGCCGACGTGAGTAGGTCTGGGTTGATTTGAATGTTGCCGATTGTATACATCGAATAATAGTTATTCGTGTCTTCTTCATTATATGTGCTTCCATTATAGCGCGGCACTGCCCCTGTAGTCGAGGAACTGGTGTTTCGTACAAAAATCTCGGTAAATTGGCTTCCATCAAGACCGCTCGGCGCTTTGGACGCATCATAGTCTTGCGGGGCGAACGCATCGTTGACCATTTTGACAATTTCATGCACCAATGTATCAAACTTTTGCTGAATAGAAGGGATGGTGTAGTTTGCGACAGATGTCGGGTCTGTGGCATATGTGGCAATGCTATCGCCTCTGGAAACCAACAACCCTTTCAGCTTGCCCCGATCGTCGCCAGCTGCATTGTCGATGAAGCTACTCGCCAGATTCGGGTATATTTCTTTTACGTCCTTCGTGTCGTATGGCAAAATTTCTTTTTCGTTTGATAGAACAGGCTTGACAAATTGAGAATCTTTTTGTGTATATTGCAAACCCATCTTTTGTATGAATCCGTTTGAAAGCATTTCATTTCCGTTGATGAGGACGGTGACGCTGCCCTCTCGATCGTACTTATATGTAGTGTCCGCAAGACCCGACAGTTCATCCATCGCTTGGTTTCTTGCGTCCTCATAGTCATTTGCATTGTCGCCTGATGCAGTTGCCATTTTAATTTTTTGATTCATCTTGTCGATTGTGGCGATTTTGTCGTTAATATCTTTTACCGTATCTTTGACTTGCTGATTCAAGTTTGCTTGGTAGTCTATCATACGCTCGCCGACGTTGTTGATTTTTTTGATAAACGAGGCGCAGGTGGAGATGAAGGTGCCTCTTGTTTCGATGCCGTCGGGATGAATCGAGAGTTCGTTTAAACTGTCCCACATATCTGATATGACGCCGTGTACGCTATACGCACTTTCCATCTCGCCAAATATGCTCTCGATCTCCATGCCTGTTTCAAACTTTGCCCCGTGGTACTCGGCTTTGCCCGCTTCTTCGCGGTAGTTTTGGTCGAGAAAGCGATCTCTGATTTGACGGATCTCTGTGACGTCTGAGCCTGTTCCGATTTGTAACGTGTTCAAACTTGTCGTTCCGATTGTGGTGCTAAAAGAATCTCGTTGTATTGCCTGTTGCCTCGAATAACCTGCCGTACCTGAGTTTGACACATTGTGCGCCGTCACATTCAGGCCTGTTCTCGCTGTGTTTAACCCACTAATTGCTATTCCATAGCTGGACATTGTGGACGCCATATGCATAATCCCCTTTACATTTACTGTTTGGCATCAAAGAACCCTCTGTTGCCTGCATTGATCTCTTGGCCTCTCGAATCATAATAGGAGGAGTTGCCTCCGATTGTGCCTTGTAATAGATTCATCGAAAAATTAATATAATCAATGGAGCTGTCGATCAGCTCCTTGTTTTGGTCGTTGATTTGTTTAAGCTCGGCTGTCAGCGCGATTAAGTTTTCTCTCAGTTCAGACAGGGGTTCTGCCTCCTTCTGTGATTTTAACTTCTCGATTAGGACAGTGAGCGTCATGGTTTTCTTGTCTATGCCCAGTACATCCGCCATATCCATCATCAACGATTCGCGGCCTTTGTCTAGCTTTTGTAACCGCCCGATGATGACGTTTTCGTCTGATGTTACCCGCTGTAGACCTGACACGTCGTTCTTTATTATAACGGTTTTTTTCTCTTGAGAAAACGCTAATAATTTTCCATAGAACGCAATCTGCTCTGAAAGGTTTTCAAGTAATTGTTGAATCAAACCGGCCAATGTGTTTTCTCCTCCCCGTGTACCGCGTAACGGATTGATGTTCAAAAAAGGTTTCCATGCCCCTCACTACGTTCGGTACGCTTGCGCTATGGAAACTTTTTTGTCCATATTTAAGCGTTACGCAGTGTATCAGAGATTTTTAAAAAGGAGTGGCAATGCCGCTCCTTTTTATGTGTGATGCTTGTAAAATTTAGAAGAATGCTGCCACCAATTTGTCTGCAATCGCCCCTGATGGAATGTTTAACCCGCCAGACTTTGCGCGAGACGAAACGTCTGTTACGATGTCATCTCTTACATCAGGTGCATTTCGCACGGCCTTGGATGCAAATTGATAATCTTGTGCGCTTCTGGATAAATTGATTTCATCTTTTGGCGCTTCTACTTTCTTTTTTGGTTCAACCGCTCTTACGCTGTTTTTGTATAGTTCGTATACGCCCTGGATATTTTCTATTTTCATGTTGTTCGCCTGCCTTTGCTATAAAATATTTCCGGACTTTCTGTTTACACATATGTTATCGACTGTTTCCAAAAATAATTTAGTAAATTTTGATCGAATTAAAAATTATTTTTTTCAACGATGGCGATGGTGCAGACAAAAACATGCGTCGCACCGCATTTTTTTAGTAGCCTGGCACTTTCATCTAGCGTACTGCCCGATGTAAAAATATCGTCTACCAGCAATATCCTCTTCCCTGCCAGTTTGGTTTCGTTGTGTACGACAAACGCGTCTGCCAAATTTTTTCTACGCCCTTGTAGATTCAAGCGGCTCTGGGGCGTGGTGTTTTTCACCCGAAACAAGATGTCCGTCTGTAGGGGTATGCCTGTTTGCCGAGAGAACACAGCGGCGATCAGCTCTGCTTGGTTATACCCCCGCTTCGCCATTCTTTCTTTGTGAAGCGGAATGGGAATGAGCATGTCGCAGGCGAAGCCTTCTGTTTGTTCAAAGCATTCTGCCATCAACGTGCCCAATATGATTGCATACTCTTTTCTGCCACCATACTTAAAACGATAAATGCAATTTTTGGCAAATGCATTGTACTCCATTAAGGCAAACCCCTTGTCAAATGCGTGTGCAATTTCTGTGCACTGCCTGCATATGTTCTGGGCACTTCCTTCTGCCAACAAACGC
>JAVBJY010000116.1:0-3603 GCA_031546735.1 Eubacteriales bacterium | reverse complement strand
ACCAGTCGCAAAATCGCAGAAGCGCTAAACCTAGACGGTGTCTTGTCTCCTACGCTACACAAAAAGAAATATTTTAATCAAAGACATCAATCCATCGACAACGAGCTTGCCCATCTCTGGAAACCAGAAACGATTCGAAGCATGCTCACCAACCGCGTGTACATAGGCGACATGGTGCAGGGTCGCACCAAAAAAGTAAATTACAAGTCTCAAAAAACATTATCCGTGCCAAAAGAAAACTGGATCATTGTGGAAGGAACGCACGAACCGATTATAGACGCCCAAATCTTTCACAAGGTGCAAGCACTTCTTGAGAAAAGGATATCTACAAGGGTTAAAACATTTGACTATCTATTAAAGGGGCTTCTTCTGTGCAGCGAGTGCAAGAAAAAGCTTTCTGTCACATCAAGCAGGAGAAAAGATGGCTATGCGTACTTTGTTAGATGCACGACAAATGACAGATTTTCCAAACTCAATGTGTGCTCTGCCCACTGTATGAAGCTAGATACCATAACCGAAATCGTACTCAGCGAATTAAGGGTCATTTCCCCTCTGGTTCTCAATGAAGATACGCTTAAAACGTTGGCGCAAAAAGAGTTAGCCAAACAGAAACCAAATCCCAAGCATCGAAGCGAACATTCCGAACTGGTAGAAGCGCTAAATGCCTTACATAGAAAAATCGACATGTTGTATGATGATAGACAAAGCGGCTTCATTAACGAAGATGATTTTATCCGGCTGTATGACAGCAAGCAAAAGGAAAAACAACAGTTGTGTGACAGAATTAAAACTTCGGAAGCGTCTGATCATGCAAACGGTGCCGACCAAGCGGATGATCGCCACGACATCCATAAAATGATCGCAGATTTGATTAATTTAGAACACCCAACAAAAAATGTAATGACAAGCCTGATTGACAAGGTAGAGATTACAAAAGAAAAAAATATTATTATATTTTATACGTTCCATAACAGAACCAACCATGATGATGGGTTTCGGGTGTAATGCCGCCGCCATCGTTTCTTGCCGCATCATCGACTCGCCCAGAGACCGGCTCGTTGCCATCCTGACCAATAATTTTGTACCCTGCAACGGACGATTCCCGTTACTCATTACGCTGTCTTCTATTTTTATTGCCGGAAACATTGTCTACGGAAAATCAATTTTGGTCGCGGCGGTTATTTTATTTTTAATTGTTCTGTCCGTATTTGTCACGTTGGCCGTTTCCTTTTTGCTATCTTCGACGATTTTGAAAGGTGAGTCGGCCTCTTTTATCTTGGAGCTTCCCTCCTACCGCAAACCGCAATTTCTCAAAGTAATTTCTCGTAGCATTCTGGATAAAATTTTATTCGTACTTGGGCGTGCCATCGTTGTGTCAGCACCGGCCGGCTTGGTCATCTGGCTGTTGCAGAATACAACCATTGGTGGCTACAGCATCATCCATTACCTTGTTATTTTTTTGACGCCCTTCGCAAATGCAATTGGTCTTGACGCCTATATCTTACTGGCATTCATTTTGGGCTTGCCTGCCAACGAAATCGTTTTGCCGCTCATTATTATGTTTTACACAGGAAATTCGTCGATCACCGATTTGAATAGCATCGAAGCCATCCGAAATTTATTGCTTACACACAACTGGACCTATGTGACTGCCATTTGCACCATGCTTTTTTCCCTCAACCATTTCCCCTGTGGCACAACGCTCCTCACTATAAAGAAAGAAACCGGCAGTTGGAAATGGACATTCCTGGCCTTTTTGATCCCCACCGTGACCGGATTCTTGATCTGTTTTGTGGTGAGCCAAGTGTGTCATTTGCTCGGGTTTTAGTGCCTGAAAGTAAAGAACACCGCCGCAAAGCGGCGGTGTTCTTTACTTATATCGTTCTACAAAATTGGCAATCCGCCCTAGCGCCTTTTGCAATTCTTCAATCGAATATGCATAGGAGCAACGGACAAATCCTTCGCCGCAATCGCCAAAGGCATTGCCCGGCACAACGGCAACTTTTTCTTCTTGCAACAAGTTTTCACAGAACTGCTCTGACGTCAAGCCTGTTTTTTGAATGGACGGAAATACATAAAATGCACCCAACGGTTCAAAACAATCCATGCCGATGTCGCTGAAACCTTTTATCAAGATACGTCTTCTGCCGTCATAGGCTTTTCGCATCTTAATCACACTGTCACCGCAATTTTTAAGCGCTTCAACCGCTGAATACTGGCTCATGGTCGGCGCACACATGATGGCGTATTGGTGGATTTTGGTCATGGCCGCAATCAAGTCAGGCGAACCTGTTGCAAACCCAAGACGCCACCCTGTCATTGCAAATGCCTTCGAAAACCCGTTGATCACCAACGTTTTATCGTACATCTCTTTAAAAGAGGCAATGGAAACATGTTGTCTGTCGCCATATGTTAGCTCGGCATAGATTTCATCACTGATGACCAAAATGTCTTTGTCTTTTAATACATCAACCAACTTTTGCAAATCTTCTTTTTCCATAATCGCGCCAGTTGGGTTGTTTGGATACGAGATCATGAGCACTTTTGTTTTGTCCGTGATGTTCTCGATTAGCTCTTCTGCTGTGAGTCTAAATTCATTTTCTACCTTGGTCGTAATCGCGATTGCTTTTCCGCCTGCTAGTTCAACGCACGGTTTATACGCGACGAAACATGGCTCTACAACCAATACTTCATCGCCTGGCTCGATAACCGCCCGCAACACGCCATCGATGGCCTCACTGCCGCCAACCGTCACAAGCACTTGTGTTTGCGGGTCGTAGGTTAAATCAAAGTTTCTTTTCATGTAGAGTGAGATTTCTTTTCGCAGTTCGAGTAGCCCAGCGTTAGAGGTATAGGTTGTGCGACCTTTTTCAAGGGTATAGATGCATCGCTCACGAACCGGCCAAGGCGTATCAAAATCTGGCTCCCCTACCCCCAAAGAAACGACATCCTCCATTTCGCTGGCAATATCAAAAAACTTTCGTATGCCCGAATAGGGAATATTTTTTACTTTTTGGGAAACAAATGATTTCTTCTCTGTCATGGTGAAACAATCATCCTTTCATCAACCTTTTTGCCCTGCTCCAAAATGATGCCATGGTCTTTGTATTTTTTGAGAACAAAATGTGTGGCTGTACTGACCACTGTATCAAGTGTTGACAGCTTGTTCGATACAAAATGTGCGATTTCTTTTATGTTGCTGCCTTCCAAAATGACGGTTAAGTCGTAGGCACCAGACATGAGGTACACACTCTTCACTTCATCAAACTCATAAATGCGCTTTGCAATCTTGTCAAAGCCTTCGTCTCTTTGTGGTGTTACCTTTACTTCTATCAGCGCTGTCACAAATTCTTTGTCTGTTTTTTCCCAGTTGATCAGGGTGCTATAGCCACAAATCACACGTTCTTCTTCCATCGCGTTTATTTCTGAGGCGACGGCGGCTTCCGTTTTTCCAAGCATAACGGCAATCTGCGATGCCTCCATTTTGTTGTTGTTCTCTAATAGTTCCAGTATGTCTTTTCTCATGCCATTTCCTCCCTCATATATTTAGGAACCGTTCATATAATTGACTTGAAAAACAATCATAAAAGTGGTATTTTAAGT
>JAVBJY010000233.1:0-13531 GCA_031546735.1 Eubacteriales bacterium | reverse complement strand
TGCCGCTTTCGGAAAAAGAATGGGTACGCTCTTTTTGTACAAACCAAAAGAAAAGTTTGAACCGGATACACTGATTTTAATTGAACACGTGGCCACGTTGACAGCACTTGTGCTTTGCCACAACAAAGAAGTAGAAGAAGCACTTGAAGCGAGAAAGCTAGAAAGTGTGAAATCCGCCATTGCGACGCTTTCATATTCTGAGTTGGAAGCGATCATCTACGTGTTCGATGAGCTAGACGGCACCGAAGGATTATTGGTGGCGAGTAAAATTGCCGACAAAGCCAACATCACGCGCTCGGTTATCGTAAATGCCCTTCGCAAATTTGAAATCGCGGGCATCATCGAGTCCAGATCGCTTGGGATGAAGGGCACGTTCATCAAAGTTTTGAATGAGTTTCTTTTGAACGAGCTTGGAAAATTGCAATCGATCCGTTCGAAAAAGTAAACAACCCTGCACCATGTACACGTAGTACGAGTATAAAAGAAAAGACCGTTGACATGCAGCATATGCACATGTCAACGGTCTTTTCTTTTATGCCATTTTATTTCGCGGACAACGCCGCCAGGGTGATGGAGTTATAAGGTTGATTAAAATGTGGCAAGAAGAAAATATCCAATAATTTTAATTTATCGATGGTCACTTTCTCTTCGATGGCAAGCGAGAACATGTGGATGCCCATGGAAATATTTTCGCAAGAGGCCAACTGTGCGCCCAACACACGTCTTGTCTGTTTGTCATATACGATACGGATTTTAACGCGGTCATTCTTTTTGACAAAAGCAGGTTTTTGTAAATCTTGGTATTCGGTATAGATCGGATCGAATCCGGCTTTTTGTGCCGCCACTAGATTAAGACCAGTCGAAACCATGTTGTATCCAAAGATGCTGATGCCGTTTGAGCCTTGCACGCCGACAGATTCAAGCGCAGTGCCGCATGCGTTATGCGCGGCAACGATGCCGCTTCGAACCGCATTGGTCGCAAGGGCAATATACGCCGTATCTTGGGTGGCATTGCTGTAGACCGTGGCGCAGTCGCCTACGGCGTATACATCTGGCATGCTTGTTTCTTGTTTTGTGCTTACTTTGTAAGCGCCATTTTCAAATAACGTCAAGTCATCTTTGCCTAAAAGATTGTTTGGACGGAATCCGATGGACATGATGACGAGGTCGGTTTTAAACTCGCCCTTGTCGGTTACAACGGCGCGAACCTTGGTGTCGCCTTTAAGGGAGAGCACCTTTTGTGAAAATTCAAGTGTGATGCCGTTGTTTGTAAGCACTTTGTCCATGTCACGGGTAAACCAAGGGTCGTAATAACCCGAGAGACAGGTGTCTGCCGCTTCAAAAATCGTCACTGTTTTTCCGCGGCGTTTCATTGCTTCAGCAAGCTCGACGCCGATATAGCCCGCGCCAATGATCGCGACATTTTGAATGTCATCATTTTCAAGGCATGCATCTATTTTTTGCGCATCTTGGTACAATTTTACATGCATGACATTTTCGAGGCGGGTGCCTTCGATCGTCGGGTCTATCGGGAGCGAACCAGATGCGAGGATGAGTTTGTCATATGATTCGCAAATTTCGTCGCCGTCTTTCGTATACCCGTATACTTTCTTGGCGTTAAAATCTACTTTCTTCACTTCGGTTTCCATGTGTACCGTTGCATGCTTGTCTGTAAATGTTTTCTCGGTTGCATAAAACAATCCGTCTGGGCTGTCTATTTGACGGCCGATCCAAAGCGCAGTGCCACAACCTAAGTAGCTGATATTTGAATTGCGGTCAAATATCGTTAGGGTTGCATCTGGGTATTGGTCTAGGATGGTGTTTGCTGCCGCTGTTCCGGCGTGATTTGCGCCGATTAAAACGATTTTTTTCATGTTCATCTCTCCTCTTTTTTTGTGTAGGATACTACATGAGTATAGTATATCAACTTTAAACGAAAAGGAATCATAGTGTCAATCATTTTTTTTCGAGATGGATAATGCCTGTTCTAATAAATCCCACCCGACACGGTCTAGCGTATTGCCGAAGCGCTCTCCTTTGTTGCCATATTGCGCATAAAACGCAAAGGTAGCTTCAATGACTTGAAACAGAGCGTCTGTTGTAAATAACATCGGCAACAATTTCTTACCGATGGCGATTCGATTGCCATATAGCCCGCCGAAATAAATCAAAAATCCATCTTTGCCTTCCCACGCCTTACAAAGTTTCACGCATTTTCCGCAAGACACGCAAGCCTCTTGGTCATAGTGGAGTGTCTTTTCCTTTTTATCAACAGCAATTGCGTTTGCAGGGCATTTTACGGCGCAAGCGCCACAATAGGTACACTGTTGTTCTATCCACGTGGGCACCGTGCCCCCTTTGATGCCCAAATCATTTTCTTCTGCCTTTAGGCAGTTGTTTTTACAACCGGCAATGCCAATCTTAAATTTATGGGGAAGAGGGTGGGCACCATAGCGTTTGTCTAAATCGGACGCCAACTGGGTTGTATCAATCGAACCATTTTTGCAAACGATTTTTCCTTGGCAGGCAGTTATGGTGCGAAGGCAGGGGCCACATTTATTTAAAGATAATCCGGCTTGTGCCAACGCTTCCTTTACCTGTTCGATGTTGTCGAGATGAACAAAGGGGATTTCAACACACTGCCTTGCGGTGAGATGCACCGTGCCATTGCCGTACGTGGCTGCAATCTCGCCTATTTTTTTTAGGTGGGTGGCATCTACTTGCCCGCCCACAACTTTAACTCTGGCCGAAAAATAATTTTTATCCGCTTGTTGGATAAAACAGCCTTTTTTTAACTCTGGAATAGAATAATCCATAACGCCAATCCGCCTTTATGCTATATATAATATTCGATGCCCACCGACTCATCCCGAAAGAAATGCTCGTAAATCTTTCTTTTGATTTTTGAAAATTCGGAGGAGCTTCGATCCCTTGAAGTTGTACTGGGTACGTCGATTATATCACAAATGGTGCCCGGTCGTGAAGACATAACAACGATGCGACTGCCTAAATAAATGGCTTCATCGATATCATGGGTGACCATGATCATTGTACTTTTTTCTTGTCCCCATATATTTAAAATTTCTTGTTGCATTTTGATTCGTGTTAACGCATCCAACGCCCCAAACGGCTCGTCTAACAGAAGAATGCGGGGGGCGTTGACAAGCCCTCTGGCGATAGCCGCCCGTTGGGCCATGCCGCCTGATAGCTGATGGGGGTACGCCTTTTCAAAGCCTTCCAAACGAACAAGCTGGATATGCTCTTGTAAAATTTTGCTTCGCTTTGCCGGATCCATTTTAGACATGCCAAGCGTGATATTTTCCTCTACGTTTAACCAAGGGAGCAACCGATGGTCTTGAAACACCATGCCTCTTTCGGGGCCGGGTGACGTGATCAACGTGTCGTCGAGTGACACCGTGCCCACCTCATAGTCTACAAGGCCAGAAATAATTTTCAGAAGTGTGCTCTTCCCACAGCCGCTGTGGCCGACGATCGTAATAAATTCGCCATCTTCGATAGACAGGTTGATTGTGTCAAGGATCGGGATTAACTGCGAGCCGACACGGAAGGTCTTGCTTAGATTTTTGATTGTAAGTGCCATAGGTACCTCCTTGGTCGGTGTTTTAGTGCCACGGTGTGGCCTTCTTTGCGGCAAATGTGAGTAGCTTATCCATAAGCAAACCCGCAAAGCCAATCACGATCATGCCAATTAAAACCACATCAGGTTGCATGAGGGAACGGGCATCGCTGATCCGATACCCAATGCCGCTGTTGGCGGCAATCAGTTCTGCTGCAATTACAGCCATCCAAGAGGCGCTTAGCCCGATCTTCAACCCGATAAACATAGAAGGAAGTGCTGATTTTAAATAGATCTTCCGAAATGTCTCGATTGTAGAAAGGCGATAAACTTTGGCCAGTTCAAGATACTCTTTTTTTGTGCCTTGGATGCCGTATAGTGTATTAACGAAAATAGGAAAAAAGGAAGCCATGGCAATGATCACCACTTTTGAACCTTCGCCAATGCCGCACCACAATATAATAAAAGGAATCCATGCGATAATCGGAATCTGACGAATGGCCGTAATGGTTGGGCCGACGCACTGGTTTATGGTTTGATTCATGCCCAGTGCGATGCCGAACAGGATGCCAAGCACCGCACCTAGCGCATACCCTTCTACCACCCGTAGCAAGCTGACCCCTAAGTCTATGAACAATTGCCCCGATTGTAGCTGAGAGATAAAAGAGGCAACCACAGCCGAAGGTGTTGGCAAAATGGCGGTGGGAAACAGTTCTGACTGGCTCGCAATGAACCAAGCCGCGACGATCACAAGCGGGAGCGAAAAAGAAAGTAATAGTTTGTTTCTCATGCCATCACCTGATCTGAATGATTTTGTATAAACTGGATTACATCTTCAACACTCTTTACACCTACGAGTCTGCTTTTTTCAATCTCGCCCGCAAATAAAATCGTGGTCGGAATGCCCCTAATGTTAAATTGTGAAACAAGTGCATCATTGGCATCGGTGTTGGCTGTGTCGAGATAGAATAATTGTACATCTTGGAACCGTTGTGCGTTTTTCTGTAGCATGGCATGCATGGCTTTGCAGTTTATGCAATGGTCCCCACCAAACAGAACAAGAGAATAGGGGATATCCGCTAGCTTTTTAAACGTGTCGCCGGTAAGAATGGTGAATACCTCTTTGTTTACGCTATAGACCTTTGGTTTAGCAGTTGTATTGGCGGTTTCGATGCACAGTGCGTCTTCTTGTACTTGGTATGGTTTGGTTCCGGCAATATGGGCGATAGAATCCGTACCCATTTTTGATGCATTTGGCAATCGAAAGTGTCGTACATCGAGGGGCACAATGGGCATCTCGACAGGTGCTGGCAACTGCGGAATCCAATCATAAGGCACGCGATACGCGCGGTACACCATATTAAAGCTAGATTTTTGATCCATGTATGGCGAAATGTATTCCCACACAATTTCATGCTCCGCCGTGACTTCAATCAAGCGACCGTTAGAGCCTTCTGTAATCAGTGTATTGCCATTGGGAAGGCGCTGTGCCGAGCTGATATAGGGGCTATAAAAACGACTGGCGTCCGTAGGCATTTTAAAGAACGCTTCAGCGGGGGTGTACTGCCATTCGATGGCTAGAGTGACAGGGTTAATTTCAAGCACGCGTGAATAATCTCTCCAAGCATTTTTCTGCCCGAAGAGGGAAGAAGGATTCGGCGCGCCATACCCCGCCCATCCGCCGTTGTCAAACACCAATATGTTGCCCGCACCGGGCAAGCCGTGGGGGATCATATGGGCGTGATGTTGCCCGATGATCCATCCCAAGTGTTTTACATCTTCGCCGGTGAAGTCGGGGCCTAATTTCCATACGATTTTGCCAGTCTTTTTGTCAATGATCGCGATAATATTTGATTCTCTTGCATCCCAGATGATATTGTCGGGATGGAACCGATTGTCGCCTTCTTCATAAAATCGATTTTCGCCTAGTGTAGACATGGAATTAATGTGCATCCAGTCGCCCATGCCATCGCCTACTTTGCGCATATTAGGGTTTCTGAAGAGAACGTTTTTGGCTTGCTCGTCAAAACCCAATTCGTCAAAGTGCTCATTCACGCACCATTCCCAGAGGATGTTGCCCTCCCAGTCGATTTCGATGATGACGTCGTCCAGTAGATTTTTGTCTGATATGTATTTGTTTTCAACATTTTTATGGGTGAGGAGAAGGGTGTTGCCGCCCAATACGTTAGGCGTCTGGCCGGGCGAAAAATAACCTGTGCTACTTCCTTCACGCTGATAGTCATGGTGGGCACGTGCCATCCACATTGGTTCGTTGTTCGGGTCTTTTATGTATTCGTAGTGATTAAATTTCCAAACGATATTTCCGTCCCAATCGACCTGAACGAGGTCGAGCATGTCTTGCATGCCATGGTGCGGGTCTCTCTCTCCGCTATGCCCCAAAACATAGCCACCCGGTAAAATCTTATTGGGGAACCCATGAAGCCCTTTCCATAAATGGACATCGGTTCCGTTCATGTCAATGAGCAAAGCGCCCGTCTGAAGTGCTTGAAAAATCGTATAGCCACTAAAACATTTTTCAGGGTTATAGATCGTTGTTCCGGTTGGATAAATACTTGGATGTCCCATAAAAAAATCTCCTTATTTTGTATATTTCCAATCATCAATCGAAAAATCCTTCTGAATAAACTTGTGGGCAAGAAGAAAATCTTTGCTTGCGCCTAGTTTGGCAACGGATGTCTCGGTGATGTCAATGGCGTAGTTGTTTAACTGTTCTGGTTCGGTAAAACTATTTAAAACTTCTACATTTTGCGCGGTGATGCCAAGGGGGTCTGCCAATAGTTGGTAGCACTCTTCTGGATTTTTCTCGGCGTATTCTTTTGCTTCTCGTAGCGCTTGCAAAAGTGCCGGTGCAAGGTTCGGGTCTTTCTGTAAAAGCGCTTCGTTGCCGACCAATATCATTTGACCCGCTAAGTCTGGGTGTTGCTTGGTGGAGTCAATGGTCGTTACGGCATCAGATTTTTCTAACAATCGCAACGTAAATAGTTCGGTTTGCACAATCGCATCTACCGTGCCGTTTAAAAGAGAAGATTCGGCATCGTTATTCATCTGGATCAGTTGCACATCACCCTCGGCTAGCCCGTTTTGTGCCAAAACATCCAAGAGGTATCGATGCATGTAGGTACCTTTAAAAAAAGCGATTTTCTTGCCCTTTAAGTCGGCCACAGTCTGTATACCGGCGTCCTTTTTTACGGTGATGCAAGCATTGGTCGCCTCTGTTGCCACCGCAAGCAAAGAGATGGGCACACCTTTCGAACGAAGGACAATGCCAGGAACATCCGCATATAGGGCGAAGTCGAGCTGTTTGCCCACCAACGCTTCATTGACAGCGGGGCCAGCCCCTGCAAAACCGATTACTTCAAAATCATAACCCAGTGGTGCGAGTGCTTCTTGCAAGAATCCTTTTTTTTCGGCAATGCCTTCGATGCCTGTCAATTTTCCATTGGCCTCTGGTGTGCCGATGCGAAGGTGGCGCGCGGTGGTCGCTTGGGCAGATTTTTCACCACAAGCGGCGAGTGATAGCAGCAAGCAAAGTGCCACTGGAAGCAAGATCAATTTTTTCAAAACGTAAACCCTCCTAAAAACATATTAAACATACTTAACATACTAAACATGCAACAATAGTATGTTATATTCTTCCTTTTGTCAATGTTTTTTTTAACATATATTTTTTTGAATGCCAAACGGAAAGCGACCAAGCCTGTCCGTCTGCGGCTGTGTTAGACATTTAAAGTTTTACAAATTTAACAATACATGCTAAAATCTAAGCAGAATTTGTCTCATTGCGGTTTTGTTTTTTATCTTTTACCTTGTGACATCAAAAAAGAGGGGGACATGTGTGACATGCCAGATGTAAAAAGAATTTTTGTAGAAAAGAAAATGGGCTTTGACATTGAAGCAACCCATTTGTACAACGATCTGAAAGAAAACTTGGGGATCGCCAATCTTGAACATGTGAAAATTATAAATCGTTATGATATAGAGGGCATATCGGAGGAACACTACCAGTTGTCCAAGCACACCATATTTTCAGAGCCACCGGTGGATCGGGTGTATGAAGAAGCGTTTCCGGCGACAGGTGCCGTCTTCGCGGTGGAATATTTGCCGGGTCAATATGACCAGCGTGCCGATTCTGCCATGCAGTGTATCCAAATCATCACAGGCAAGGAAAAACCGCAAATCGCCGCCGCCAAAGTATATGTGTTACAAGGCGAGCTTTCTGATGACGAAGTGACCAAAATTAAAAAATTCTTAATCAACCCTGTAGATTCGAGGGAGGCAAGCCTGTCTAAACCCGCGAGCTTGAAGATGGACGTGTCGACGCCGCCAGACATCGAGCAGTATGATGGCTTCATTCTCAAATCACGAGACGATGTGTTTGCCATGCGCGATGCGTTGCAATTGGCGATGAGCGGTAACGATTTGTTATTCTGCCAAACCTATTTTAAGGAAACCGAAAAAAGAGACCCGACCGTTACAGAAATCAAAGTGATTGATACGTATTGGTCTGACCATTGCCGACATACGACGTTTTTGACGAATATCGAACACGTCCAAATTGAGGAGGGTTTTTACAAAGCCCCAATCGAGGACGCCTTTAACCTCTACATGGCGCAACGAAAAAAACTCTATGTAGGCAAAGATAAAAATATATGCCTGATGGACATTGCCGTGATGGGGATGAAAGTGTTAAAAAATGAGGGTAGCCTAGACAATTTAGACGAATCAGACGAGATTAACGCCTGTAGCATCGTGGTAGACGTGGATGTAGACGGCAAAGACGAAGAATGGTTGGTCATGTTTAAAAATGAGACCCATAACCATCCGACGGAAATCGAGCCGTTTGGCGGTGCCGCTACGTGCTTGGGCGGTGCCATTCGCGATCCGCTTTCGGGTCGGTCTTACGTGTACCAAGCGATGCGTGTAACAGGCAGTGGCGACCCGAGAACCCTCGTGTCAGACACAATCCCGGGCAAACTTCCCCAAAGGAAGATTACAACAGAAGCCGCCCATGGCTATAGTTCGTACGGAAATCAAATCGGCCTTGCCACGGGCATTGTGCGTGAAATATACCATGAGGGCTATGTGGCAAAGCGAATGGAAATCGGGGCAGTTGTGGGTGCGGCGAAAAAAAGTCATGTCATCCGAAACGTGCCAGAGAAGGGCGATATCATCATCTTGGTCGGCGGGCAAACAGGGCGAGACGGCTGTGGTGGCGCAACAGGCTCTTCAAAGCTACACACAGAAGACTCCATCTTAACTTGTGGCGCAGAGGTTCAAAAAGGAAATGCGCCTGTCGAGAGAAAGTTGCAACGGCTGTTTAGAAATGAAGAGGCGAGTCGCCTGATCAAACGCTGTAACGATTTTGGCGCAGGCGGTGTATCGGTCGCCATTGGTGAATTGGCAGAGGGGCTCGTGATGAATCTGGATGCCGTGCCAAAAAAATACGATGGGCTTGACGGAACAGAACTTGCCATTTCGGAATCGCAAGAGAGAATGGCTGTTGTTGTTTCGGCGTGTGATGTAGAACAGTTCATCCAATTGTCAAATGATGAAAATTTAGAGGCGACGGTTGTGGCCACGGTTACAGACGATAGACGGCTACAAATGCTATGGCGCAACAAGGCAATCGTCAACATTTCGAGAGACTTTTTAGACACGAACGGCGCGACACAACATACTGATGTTTTCGTTTCGTTGCCGAAGGGTGAATGTCTGAACCACGGCGAACCAGCGGAAGGCGAGCAGGATTTAAGATCAAACTGGCTCGCCAATTTAAGCCAGTTGAATGTAGCCGCTCAAAAGGGGTTGTCTGAGCGATTTGACAGCACCATCGGAAGCAACACCGTGCTCATGCCGTTTGGCGGCAAGGAACAACTGACGCCGATTGAAGCCATGGCGGCAAAAATCCCCATGCTAAAAGGCGAGACAACAACAGCGACGCTGATGTCGTTTGGCTACGATCCATTTGTTTCTTCATGGAGCCCGTTTCATGGCGCCGTGTATGCCGTGGTCGAATCCGTTTCAAAAATTGTGGCAACCGGTGGCACCCATCATAAAATCCGATTGACCTTTCAAGAATATTTTGAAAGCTTGGGCAAGGATGCGACCAAGTGGGGCAAGCCCTTTGGCGCGTTGTTGGGCAGTTTTTATGCGCAAATGAAGCTTCAAATCCCATCGATCGGCGGAAAAGATAGCATGTCGGGTACATTTAAAGACATGACAGTGCCGCCGACATTGGTGTCGTTTGCGCTTGATGTGTGCAAAACCAGCAATATCATTTCGCCAGAGTTTAAAGGCGCGGGGAATAAAATTGTTTTGCTCCACACTGCCTTTGATGCATACAATCTGCCCGACTTTGGCAAGCTAATTGAAAATTATAAAAAGCTGGAAACGCTGATTGCAGACAAGAACGTGCTTGCGGCACATACAATCGGAATCGGTGGCATCGCCGCCGTCATTTCCAAGATGTGCTTTGGCAATAAAATCGGCGTGACCATAGACGTACCAAAAGAGAATTTGTTTCAACCGCAATATGGCTCATTCATCCTTGAAATGCCGGGAACAGAAGAGCGCGTAGGTGCACTTCTTGACGGCTGTGCCTACACGATACTGGGCGAGACAACGGCGCTTCCGACAATCGTCGTTAATGCAACCACCATCGACATGGACGAGGCGATACAAGCATGGCTTTCGCCACTAGAAAAAATCTTCCCTACCATGTTATTAGAAGAAACGGCTGTTGCCTCTCCCAAAGCGCTAGACATAAAGCCATACAAGGTAACAGAGAAGAAAGGCGGCGGGGTAAAACTGGCGAAGCCGCGTGCCTTCGTGCCGATCTTTCCGGGAACAAACTGCGAATATGATACGATACGGGCATTAGAAAAGGCGGGCGCGGTGGTAGACTCGTTGGTTATCCGAAACTTGAATGTGTCTTGGCTTGAAGCGTCTATCATGCAAATGGCAGACACAATCAACCAATCACAAATTATCGTGTTGCCGGGCGGATTCAGTGCCGGAGACGAGCCAGAAGGCTCAGGAAAATTTATTGCCGCCGTCTTTAAAAATGCGCATATAAAAGAAGCGGTAATGAACTTGTTAAACAACCGAGACGGCTTGATGCTAGGCATTTGCAACGGGTTTCAAGCGCTGATTAAGCTTGGTCTGTTGCCCTATGGTGAAATCAAAGACATTAATGAGCATAGCCCGACCCTTACGTTTAACACAATTGGGCGGCATATTTCGAGATTGACCGATACAAAAATTGTGTCCAATCTATCGCCGTGGATATGGAATGTTTCGGTTGGCGATGTGCATAAAGTCGCCTTGTCACATGGCGAAGGTCGATTTGTTTGTGACGATGAAACGGTGCAGGCGTTGGCCGCTTCGGGGCAAATCGCGACGCAGTATGTAAACGAAGCGGGCAACGCTTCCTACAATATAAAAGACAATCCAAACGGATCGACCTATGCGATCGAGGGCATAACAAGCCCAGACGGTAGGGTTTTTGGCAAGATGGGGCACTCAGAACGAATCGGGAACGACGTATACAAAAACGTCGTTGGCGAGAAAGACCAAAAAATATTTGCGGCAGGTGTCCATTATTTTTGCTAAAAAATGTTTATTATCCGATGTGTTTGTGGTATACTAATCATTGAAGTAAATGTAGGAAATATTTTCCTTCATTCATCCACCGTCTTAAAGAAATTTACTCGACGGCGAAATTTTGTACAATCTTAAAGGAGGATTTTAAAATGGTTAAAGTTGGTATCAATGGTTTTGGACGTATTGGACGTCTCGTGCTTCGTGCTTCATCAGAAAGAGAAAATGTGCAAGTCGTGGCAATCAACGATCCGTTTATCGATCTTGATTACATGGTGTATATGCTTAAATATGACTCTGTTCATGGTCAATTTAAAGGCGAAGTGGGTACAAAAGATGGCAATTTGCTTGTAAACGGCAAAGAAATCAAAGTGTTTGCATGCAAAGACCCAGCAGAAATCCCTTGGGGCGCAACAGGCTCAGACTACGTGGTAGAATCCACTGGCGTATTTACGACAAACGAAAAAGCAAACGCACATATCAAGGGCGGCGCTAAAAAAGTTGTCATCAGTGCACCTTCAGCAGATGCACCGATGTTTGTTATGGGCGTAAACCACGACCAATACACAAAAGACTTAAACATCGTTTCGAATGCTTCTTGTACAACAAACTGTCTTGCACCTCTTGCAAAAGTTATCCACGATAACTTCGGCATCATCGAAGGCTTAATGTCTACGGTTCATTCAACAACAGCGACACAAAAGACAGTAGACGGCCCTTCAAGCAAAGACTGGAGAGGCGGACGTGCGGCTTCTGGCAACATCATCCCTTCATCTACAGGCGCTGCAAAGGCTGTTGGCAAAGTAATCCCAGCATTAAACGGAAAAATCACAGGTATGTCATTTAGAGTGCCTACGCTTGACGTTTCGGTTGTTGACTTGACTTGCCGTCTTGAAAAACCAGCTTCATATGACGAAATCAAAGCTTGTGTGAAAAAAGCGTCCGAGAACGAATTAAAAGGCGTGTTAGGCTATACAGAAGACGCGGTTGTGTCTTCAGACTTTATCGGCGAGTACTGCACATCTGTATTTGATGCATCAGCAGGTATCGCGTTAAACGATAGCTTTGTAAAATTAGTTGCTTGGTATGACAACGAATGGGGTTATTCAAACAAGGTTGTTGACTTGGTTGAACACATGGCGGTTGTTGACGCGAAGTAATAAACCCTTTAGCATCAAGGGATACAGGCTTTAGTGAAAGTTAAAATCTCACAAGCCACCAAATAATCTGCTATGTGTAACTTTGTTTTAGTTGAATAACGAAGATAATTTTACAAATGCAATTATAATCCCCAAAATGTTTTAAACAGCACTTTTTTAGATGTGAAAATCAATCTAAAGGAGTGCTTTTTTTATGTTACTTACTACAATTCATGATGAGTTTATTTTTAATTGCCAATGTCGAAAGTTATCAGAAAGAACGATTTAAAATTACTCAAAGCAAATCGGTTATCTCTTCAATTATCTAAAAGCAAAATATCAGATAATAAATATCGAAGATGTAGAAACACAACACATCAAGCATTTTCTTATGCAAATGCGTCAAAAGGGTAGGTCTGTCAATTACTTTAATGATTTACTTAAAGCATATAAGGTTTATTTTCGATATGCTTATGACGAGGGATATACAAATACCTTGCTGACTCAAAAAATCAAGAATGCAAAAGGTGATAAAGTTATTATTCGTACATTTACAGAGCAGGAATTAAAGCGACTGATTGACTATTTTCAAGGGCGAGATTATTTAACCATTCGAAATAAAGTAATGCTCCTACTGCTAATTGATACAGGTATACGATTGAGTGAATTAATTGGGCTGACAGAAGAGCAAATAAAGCATGACTATATTATCATTAAGGGAAAAGGGGCAAAGGAAAGGGTCGTGCCTAAGTCACCATTACTTAGCAAATGGCTTTTAAAGTATTTATCTGTTCACAAATCTTATTTTCAATACAGAGTTGTACCCAATAATATATTTCTCAGTAAAAATGCAAAGCTACTATCAAGTTCCGCTATAGACAAAATTTTAAAAGAAGCAGGAAAGGCATGTGATATTTCAAAGGATGTTAGAATTTCTGCCCATACATTTAGACATACATATGCTCAGCTCCAATTAAAGAATGGATTAGATATTTATAGCTTGCAAAGATGTTTAGGACATGAAAGTATATCTATTACGCAAACTTATCTTAATGGCATGAGAGATAAAGAAGTATTAGAACAGGCTCAGAAAACGAGTCCTCTCATGAACCTGTAATATTGATACAGTAATCATGGCAAAGAGAAAAGCACTATAATCAGAAGTTAGGTGGTTTATTTGTCGTTAAATTCAATT
>JAVBJY010000101.1:0-5188 GCA_031546735.1 Eubacteriales bacterium | reverse complement strand
AAAGAAATAATATCCTTGTTTATCTCAAAACCGTATTCGGTACTTGTTGATGTCGTGGCGGACACGGCAATGAGCACGAAGGAGAATCAGGCAAAGGCAAATCCCTTCGCTAAAGCCAAAGAGTCTAATGATTTGTCAAGTGGAAAGAAGGCGGAAACAAACGAAGATGTTGTTGAGGATTTAAAAAAACGTGTTAAGGTATTTTTCTATATTCTAAACGCCATGCTTTTTGATAATGATTTTGGATTCATTGGATATTATCGCGCCTTTTTAGAAGAATTTCGCATGTCGATTATTTCTGAAATGAATGAAAGTGGTGCAATACGCAGTTTTGCTTTTAAATACCGTGAACAAATTTGGGTAGATGAATCTGAATTTAAGAAAAATAACGAACGCGAAAGAATTGAGCAAGTGTTAAACCAAATAAAAGCTCTTTGTTTATAGGGTTAATTGGCTATCATACAGTCAGGATGCAGTTATTATACCACTGAGCGATTATCTGCCAACACTAATTTAGACAAAAATTGATAGATGAAAATGGGTTTGAACTGATGAAGCAAATGAACAACCCCGTCGCTTGCGGCGGGGTTGTTCATTTTGGCATTTAATTAGTTTAACTATGCATCGTTTCCAACATGAATTTATCATGCACGGCATTTGCAGCAACAGCTAAATCTTCTTCATAAATCAACACAGAGATTCTAATTTCAGACGTAGAAATCATCTGGATATTTACATTTACATCATACAACGATTCAAACATGAGCGCCGCTACGCCGGCGTTTGATGCCATACCGGCACCGACAACCGAAAGCTTTGCCACTTTGTCGTCATGGCTTAGTTGCTCATATTTCAAGCGGTCTTTGTTTTCTTCTAGTACTTGCAACGTCTCAGACAAATCGCCTTTGGACACAGTAAAGGAAATGTCCTTTGTGTTGTGTCGCCCGATGGATTGCAAAATAATATCGACGCCGATTTTTCTTTTGGCAAGCAAGGTAAAGATTTTAAACGCAACTCCCGGATGGTCTTTTAATCCTACGAGTGCGATCCTGGATACGTCTTTGTCTACGGCAACGCCGCTTACATTTGTTTTTTCCACTTGGGGTTCCTCCTTGACGGTTGTTCCTTCTGCCATTGTTAGGCTAGAGCGAACAACGAGATTCACGTTGTATTTTTTAGCAAGCTCTACAGAGCGGTTGTGGAGAACCTTTGCACCGAGAGATGCCAGTTCTAACATTTCGTCGTAGCTTATCTCTTCTAATTTATGGGCGGTTTTTACAAGGCGTGGGTCGGCGGTGTAAACACCGTCTACGTCTGTGTAAATTTCGCATAGGTCGGCGTCAAGCTTTGCCGCCAACGCGACAGCCGTCGTATCCGAGCCACCACGACCGAGTGTCGTGATATCGCCGATTCGATTGTAGCCTTGAAACCCAGCGATGATGACGATGTTTTTGTTTTCGAGTTCATCCAAAACACGGCTACATGTAATGTTTTTGATTTTAGAATTGCTATATCTGGATGTGGTGTAAATGCCAACCTGTGTGGCATTTAACGAGACAGCAGGGTAGCCCAAGCCATGAATGGCCATCGCCATCAGCGCAACCGATTGTTGCTCGCCTGTAGAAATGAGCATATCCATTTCTCTCTTGGACGGCTCTGCATTGATTTCCAACGCTTTTTCAATCAGATCGTCGGTTGTGTCGCCTTGCGCCGACAAGACAACCACGACTTGGTTGCCCTTCTTATACGTGTCTGTAATTCGTCTTGCAACATTTAAAATATGCTCTGCGTCTTTGACGGAACTGCCGCCAAATTTCTGTACGACTAACAAGTGTAGACCTCCTTAAATGTTAAGCCTCATAGTTGATCGAGGAAACAATCGAAACAATGCTTTCGCACGCTTCCAACATTTTTATTTTTTCATTCACCAATGTTTCTTTTTCGGTTTCGGTCGTGAAAAATGCAAGTTCAACGTCGGCGCGATCGTCTAATTCGATCCATTCGACGCTTGTAAATATATTTTTTATATCGGCGATTGCTTTTTCTTTGTCAGCATAAGCAATCCGTATAAACTTTCTGATGGGCATATCCGAAACATCCAAAAGCGTTGGCTTTTCGGTAGACCAAAAATACATGATGTTGCGGTTGAGATGTTTGATGGCGTCAATGACGTCTGCCACAACGGCGCTAGCCGTCGGCAACTTGCCCGCGCCCTTGCCATAAAACATGACGTCGCCAATGACGTTGCCACGTATGAGAATCGCATTAAACACATCGTGCACATGCGAGAGCGGGTTTTCTTCGTTGATAATGGTGGGGCATACTTTGGCATATACCGAATGACCGGTGATTTTTGCCGTCGCCAACAGTTTAATCGATTTCTCTGCTTTTTTTACATAATCGATGTCGGTTTTTGAGATGGCTGTGATGCCTTCGGTGTATATTTTTTCGTAGTCTACATGCTTGCCGATGGCCAGTGAAAGAAGAATGGCGAGCTTTCTGCACGTATCATGCCCGTCAACATCTGCCGACGGATTTTTTTCGGCATAGCCTTTGTCTTGTGCTTGCTTCAACACATCGGAAAATTCTCTGCCTTCTTTGGTCATTTTGGTTAGTATATAGTTGGTCGTTCCGTTTAGGATGCCGTTGATTTCGTAAATTTCATCGGCGGTTAAAGACTGGTTTAATGGCCGTATGATGGGAATGCCGCCACCGACACTCGCTTCAAACATGAAGTTGATATTGTTTTCCCGGGCAAGCTGCAAAAGCTCTGCGCCGTGTGTGGCCACAAGTTCTTTGTTTGACGTCACGACACTCTTGCCTTTTAACAAGGATTGTTTAACAAAAGTATATGCTGGCTCGACGCCGCCCATTACTTCTACAACCACTTTAATTTCATCGTCATGCAAAATTTTGTTGAAGTCATGCACGATGAGTCGTTGAATAGGTGTACCTGGAAAATCTCTCAAATCCAAAATATATTTGACGCGTATCGGTTGTCCGGCTTTTTTATCAATGCTCATTTGGTTGGTGTTGAGTACATCAATCACGCCGGAACCAACTGTTCCATATCCCAACACAGCTATTTCAGCCAAGGCTATTCACTCCCTATGTATGCACCGCGCCCCCAAGGGCACAATGCTTTATATATTCGACAATACAACTAGGAATATAGCATATTTGATTTTTTTTTGCAATAGTTCTATTGAAAATCACAACGGACAGGTTGCGCATTGGTAGATGATGGGGTATAATGTGGCAAATCCACAAAAGGGAAAAAACAAGGAGGAACTAGGGAGAATGGACATTGTTTTGCAGTTGTTTGGAGGCGTCGGGGCGATCACGTGGCAGTCGGTTGTCATGTTTATCATCGGGGGCGCGCTTATTTATTTGGCAATTAAGAAAGATTATGAGCCGATGTTGTTGTTGCCGATTGGGTTTGGCGCGATATTGGTCAACCTGCCATATGCCACCGTATGGGAATATGAGGGCAACACAGGGTTCTTGAAGTTTTTTTATGACAATGGTATTTACACAGAAGTCTTTCCTATCTTAATCTTCATTGCGGTAGGGGCGATGATCGACTTTAGCCAGCTGCTTAAAACGCCCAAAATGATTTTGTTTGGTGCGGCGGCGCAGTTTGGTATATTCTTCACCGTTATTGCCGCTATTTTTGTGGGGCATCTCTTTCCGTCACTTGGCATCACATTAAAAGACGCGGCATCTATCGGCATCATCGGTGCAGCAGACGGCCCTACGTCTATTTATGTGGCTAGAAAATTTTCAGAGCATTATTTGGGTGCCATTACCGTTGCGGCGTATTCTTACATGTCGATGGTGCCCCTCATACAACCACCCGTTATCCGTGCACTGACAACCAAAAAAGAGCGAATGATCCGGATGGAATACTCAGACGTATTTATTTCAAAAACAGCCTTGATTTTGTTTCCGATTGTTGTCACGATGATTTCTGGTATTTTAGCGCCAGAGAGCGTGGCACTCGTGGGTGCCTTGATGTTTGGAAATTTAATTCGCGAATGTGGCGTGTTGGAGAGACTATCGAAGTCTGCGCAAAACGAACTTGCCAATCTTGTCACGCTGTTACTGGGCATTACAATCGGCGCGACGATGCGCTCGTCAGAATTTTTACGCTGGCAGACACTGCTCATTATGGGGCTTGGTCTTGTGGCCTTTGTCTTTGATACGGCGGGTGGCGTGTTGTTTGCGAAACTTTTAAATCTTTTCAGCAAACAGAAAATTAACCCGATGATTGGCGCGGCGGGTATTTCGGCTTTCCCGATGTCTTCCCGTATTATTCAAAAAATGGCAAAAGAAGAAGATCCAACAAACTTTATTTTGATGCAGGCGGTTAGCGCGAACGTTTCAGGGCAGTTAGGCTCGGTGATCGCGGGTGGTATCGTGTTATACCTTGTGCCGATGCTGTTGAGTCGATAGTAAGTATAAAAAAGAGTGGGAGGCGTTAGGCATGCACGAACTAGAATTGGGCTTGGAACTGATGGGATACGGTCTTGTTGGTGTCTTTACCGTTTTGATTTTGTTTTATTTTATGATTAGAGTTTTAGTGAAAGTTTTTCCATACAAAGGATAAAAGGTGAACATATGGATATTTTGAAAACACTGCAAACGGAATTTAATATTAAGCAACATCAGGTGGACGCCACGGTGGCACTCATCGATGAAGGCAACACGATTCCGTTTATTGCACGATATAGAAAAGAAATGACAGGGTCTCTGGATGACCAAGTGTTGCGAGAGCTGTATGATCGCTTGATGTATTTGCGCGGGCTTGATGAAAAGCGTACGCAAGTGTTAAAAAGCATTGAAGAACAGGGCAAAATGACAGATGAGATTGCAGAGGCACTGCACAAAGCAGTCACCTTGACAGAAATAGAAGACATCTATCGTCCATTTAAGCCCAAACGCCGAACACGGGCGACAATCGCAAAAGAAAAAGGCTTGGAGCCACTCGCCGATCTGCTCTATGCACAGCAGGCGACAGAGGATATGCTTGTGGCGGCGGCCCAGTATATCGATGAAGAGAAGGGCGTTTTGACCGCAGAAGACGCGTTACAAGGTGCAAAGGATATCATCGCCGAGATGATTTCAGATGAAGCCGAATATAGAGCCATCATCAGAAAAACAACCCACGAAAAGGGGTTTGTTGTGT
>JAVBJY010000207.1:0-7086 GCA_031546735.1 Eubacteriales bacterium | reverse complement strand
CTTCTTTTAACTCAACAAACGCACCAAATGGAACCATTCTGACAACACGACCCGTAACAACTGCGCCGATTGGGTATCTTTCTGCTACATCGTTCCAAGGGTTGCTGTCTACATCTTTTAAGGAGAGAGAGATTTTTCCCTTTTCTTTGTTTACTTCTAACACAGTCACGGTCACTTTGTCACCGATTGAGAGCACATCTTTTACTTTTTTCACACGACCCCAAGATAACTCAGAGATGTGGATTAAACCATCTACGCCGCCCAAGTCAATAAAGGCACCAAAATCGACGATACGGCTTACAACACCGTTTAACTTTTCGCCAGCGGTCAATTTTTCAAATACTTGTACTCTTAATTCTTCGTATTCTTTTTGCGCCAACTCTTTTCTACCCGCAACAATACGACGTTTGGATCTATCAAACTCTAAAATTTTAAAATTAAATTCTTTTCCTTTGAAGGATTTCAAATCTTCAACAAAGCGATTTGATATTTGAGAAGAAGGCACAAACACTCTGATGTTTTCGATAAGGGAAATGAAACCACCCTTTACGATGTCTACAATTTTACCTCTTACGATTTCATTGTTGTTGAATGCTTCCTCGATTACTGTAAATCCTTTTGTTGCTTCTAATCTTTTCTTTGACAATTGAACGTTTCCGTCACCGTCATTGACACGAACGACATATACTTCTATCTCGTCGCCTGCTTTTACAAGTTCGTCTACGTTCACATGTGGATCATCAGAGTATTCTGCTCTGCTGATGATGCCGTCAGATTTATAGCCTAAATTCACCGTTACCTCGCCATTTGATACTTGGATAACAGTGCCTTTTACAACATCCCCTGTATGTAAAGTAACAAATGATTTACTTATCATTTCCTCAAAAAGCTGATTATCTAATTCACTCATAATATTTATAGCCTCCTTTAGTATAGTAGGTGGAGTTGACGCACCTGCTGTGATACCAATTTTATCATTAGTCGAGAAAATATTCAACTGTAAATCGTGAATAGTTTCACATAAAAATGTATTTTTGCAATATTTTTTACTTATTTCGTATAATTTTTGAGTATTTGAACTTCCAGTGTCCCCAATGATGATCATTTTATCGACACGCTTGGCCATATCGACCGCTTCTTTTTGTCTTTCGTTCGTGGCACTGCAAATGGTGTCGTGGACTTTTAGCGTCAAAAACTCTGCTAAAAATTCGTTGATTTGTTGAAACACGTTGGTTTGAAACGTTGTTTGCACAACCATCGAATATTTTTTTTGCTTGTCGAAGCAATGGTTCACGGCATATGTTTTTGCCGTTTCGATACAATCCAGAATAATGGCACTGTTGTCACACCAACCATTGATGCCCAAAACTTCTGGATGATTTTCGTTGCCGACGATAATAATATGAAACCCTGCCTCATATTCTTCCTTGACAATCGAATGTATTTTTTTTACAAACGGACAAGTGCAATCTGTAAATGCGATTTCATTTGTTGAAAGCGCTTCATATACCGACGGCGTTACGCCGTGGGATCGAATGATGATCTCACCGTCAAATCCGCGGATACGCTCCAAATCTTCTACACAGTCGACAATCGTTACGTGTTGCCGTTCCAGATCCTTGATGACTTCTTTGTTGTGTATGATGGCACCGTATGTATATATAGTTCCACGTTTTAGCTTATCATATACACAATCGACCGCTCTTTTTACACCAAAACAAAATCCGGCCGATTTTGCCACAATTAATTCCATTTTTTTAACCTTCTTTGATTAAGTTTTAACACGTCACTCTGAAACGTGACCCAGTTTACTCACTTCATTCATTACACTTTCTGACAGTTCGTTTAATTTTTCGGTGCGAATCTTTTGGTCTTTGTAGGCAGAAAAAGAAATAGGCGCGCCCACAACCATTTTAATTTTTTTAAACAACCGATAGTCTGAAACAATACAAACTGGCACAATGGGAACATCCGCTTTGACTGCGAATAATGCAACGCCCCCCTTTGCCTTGCCCTCTTCTCCTTCCTTCACCCTTGTGCCCTGTGCAAAAATCCCCACAGCTTCCCCACTTTTTAGCAAATCCACCGCAAATCGAAACGCATTCATATCCACGGTATCACGGCTGACGGGAAACACACGCATCTTTTTTAACCAATACGAGGTAAATTTATTTTTAAACAATTCTTTTTTTCCGAGATAATTGACCGTCCTTTTGATATGGGTCGCGACAACAACCGAATCTAAATTGCTTCCATGATTCGAGCAGATAAGGACACCGCCCTTTGACGGTATGTTTTCTGCCCCAACTATTTCTACATCATACAGTATTTTTAAATAAAAATAAACTGCAAATTTTGCAATCTGGTAAAACATTTCGTCCCGCCCCCCTATAAGCGCGCATAAATCAGTTTTTTTACATCCTCAATTGTCTGGCCCGTTGTATCAATCACCACAGCATCCTCTGCTTTTTTAAGCGGTGAGAACTGCCTGTTCATGTCGTTAAAATCTCTATCGATGATTTCTTTTTTAACGGTTTCGTAGTCGAAGGGGATATTTCGCTCTTTTAGTTCGCCGCATCGTCTGGTCGCGCGTTCGTCCTCGCTCGCATCCAGATAGATTTTTACCTTTGCGTGTTTCAGCACGTGGGTGCCGATATCGCGCCCGTCCATGATGACATCGTTTGCTTTCGCAATGTTTCGTTGCATCTCTACAAGGCGCTCGCGCACCGCATGAATCGCCGCCACATTCGATGACGCCCGCGCCACCTCTTGGGTACGAATGAGATCCGTCACATCCTCTTGGTTTAAATAAATCCGTTGCTCATTGTTTTGAAACACGATGTCAATGTCAATATCTGCCAGTGCCGCGGTTACCGCATCGATGTCGGTTGTATCTTTGTTTTGTCGCAGGCAGTGTAGCCCCACTGTACGATACATCGCCCCTGTGTCTACGTAGATATAGCCTTTTTCCTTTGCGATTTGTTTGGCAATGGTGCTTTTTCCTGAGCCTGCTGGGCCATCTATGGCGATAGAGATATGGCCTACACCTGCCGCCGCCAAGTCGGGGCGCAACTTCTTTGCTTCATTTAAGTATACGTGTACCATCTCATTTTGTTTTTTGTGGCACTGTATGCTCACCAACACGCGAATACACTGCGGAAGACTCCCGACCACAAACATCTCTTGCATGCACATAAGCCCAGCGTCTACAAGCCCAATCTGTCTGGCCGCCACCGCCGGATACACGGCATCCAAGTCATTTGTCGCGGTAAACAAAATAGAGACGATGTCTTCTTGTTGCAATCCGTTTTTCTCGATGATTTGTTGCAGAACGATTGCCGTCTGTTCCAAGATATCTTCTTTTGTATTGGTTTTTACCGTTGTTGCACCACGTATCGTACACATCTTCATGATTCTTCCTACCTTTCTATGTTCCCGGCCAAGTACGCCGTCGAAAAAGCCGCCTGCAAATTAAAGCCGCCCGTGTAACAATCCACATCGATGACCTCTCCGGCAAAATATAACCCCGATACGAGCTTCGACTGCATTGTGCTTGGGTCGATTTCATCTACGCACACCCCACCACAGGTGATCACGGCCTCTGAAAAACCTGTCGAGTCTATTATCGTCAATGTTAGGTTTTTTAATAAGTGACCCAGTGTTTTCCGTTCTTCCTTCGTCACGTCATGCACTTTTTTAAACGGATCAATGGCTGACAGTTCGATCATGACAGGAATCATTTTTTGGGGTAGCAAATCATCTAGCGCGTTCCGAAAATCTTTATTGTTATATTTTTCAAAATCTCTTAACAGCCGTATGTCCAATTCCTTTTCGTTTAGCTTTGGCTTCAAATCGATCGTTAGCGTCGGATTTTTGGCATATTGATCACCCAAAAAGCGACTGGCACTCAAAATCATGGGCCCCGACACACCAAAATGGGTGAACAGCATCTCGCCAAAATCTTTGTACACGACGGTTTGCGCCTGCCGCACCACAATCGATACATTTTTCAAACTTAACCCTTGTAGCGCCGTGACCCATGGCTCCTTTGCCTTTAAGGGCACAAGAGACGGGTATAATTTTGTAACGGTATGCCCCAGTTCTTTTGAAAACTTGTAACCATCGCCGGTAGAACCCGTCATCGGATACGACAAGCCCCCCGTTGCCACGATAACCGCATCGCACTTGATCGTCTCGCCTTTGCCGATTTCTACGCCTACTATTTTTTTGTGTTGGTCTGTGCCAGCTGTTACAAGTCGTTTCGCCGGCGTGCCTAGTCTGATATCTACGCCGCTTTTGCGCAGTTCTCTCTCTAGCGCCTTTACGATATCGCTCGCCTTCTCTGATACTGGAAAGACTCGTTTGCCGCGCTCCACTTTTAATTTAACGCCTAACGATTCAAAAAACGCCATTGTTTTTTCGCTACCAAATGTGTAATAACTACTATACATAAAGTATGGATTGCTCGGCGTGTTCTCGATCAGTTCGTCCGGCTCAGAGGCGTTTGTCAAGTTACAGCGCCCCTTACCCGTAATGTATAATTTTTTGCCTAGCTTATCATTTTTTTCTAGCAAAATGACATGGGCTTTTTTTGCGGCCTCACAAGCCGCCATCATACCCGCGGCGCCACCGCCTATTACAACCACTGTTTTGTTCATACTTGCCCCCTATTTTAGATATTTATTGGATACGTTGGATGCGTATACTTGATATTCATTCCACAAACTTTCCAGTTTGTCAAGCGTATTCGCCACTTCCTCTTTCTTTTTGATGCTCACCGCCACGATGATCGCGTTAATAAGACTCAGTGGTGCCACCAGTGAATCCACCAGTGAAATCATGCTACTCGTCGACACCAATGTGTAATCCGCATGTTTATAAAGCGGCGACACGCTACTATCCGTAATGGCCACTGTCGTCGCTTTTTGTGCGTGGGCGAATTCCATCGCCTTGATGGTTTTTTGAGAATACCGGGGAAAGCTAATGCCAATAAACAAATCCCCTTGTTTGATCCGATAGATTTGTTCGAACACGTCTGTCACAGACGTGCTCGACACATTGATGACGTTGTCTAACATGTAGTTTAAATAGAAGGAAAAAAAGGAGGCAAGCGTCGCAGAACTTCTGCCGCCTACGATATAAATTTTATCAGAGCCGATCATCTGGTCGATGACCAAATCGAACACCTGCTCATCTACCTCATCTATGGTGGACTGGATTCGCTGTAAATCACTTTCCAACACCGCTTTTAAAATATGTTTGTCTTGTTTAAAAATTCGGTCAGAAGAGACCGCCATCCGCTTAGAGGCAATCAGATTGCCTTTGACCATCTCGTCTAGTGCACGTTGAAGCTTTGGGTAGCCGTCAAAACCGATCTCGATTGCAAACCGAACGACCGTAGACTCACTCACTCCCACTTGTCTAGCAAGCTCTGCCGCCGTGACGTACACGGCTTTGTCATAATGCTCTAAGAGAAAATTGGCAATTTTCTTTTGCCCTTTGCTCAGCCCCATCATTTTTGACTGTATGATGAACAATAAATCCTTGTCGTCTGTCATGCGGTTATCCGTCCCTATTTTTTTATCGTAACTGTCCGCGTTGCATTATCCCACGCAACGCTGGCGTCCATGTTTTCACTAATCACCCGAAGCGGCACCATGACCCGACCGTTTTGCATCTTTGGCACGACGCGCATTTCCACCTCTTTGTTGTCGATGATTGTACCCGCCTTGTCACGGGTCTGGATGCGCATTATATTGCTTTCGGCCGCGACGTTAAACACCCGATCTCCTTCTAATATAATGGCCATCTTGGTCACGGCATCCCACGACACCGAAGCACCCAAGCTTTCGAACACGCCTCGAAGCGGCACGAGAACACTGTCATGCTCGATAATCGGTTGTTGGTCTGCAAATACGATTTCTTTTCCATTTGCAATCACCCGCACTGGTTTGTCGATTGGCTTTTGCGTCTCAAACACTGCGTTCTTATTCCCTTTTGTCACGACAAGTGCATTGCTTATGGGTCTGCCGGGCGTCGTCAGATAGCTTCCATCAAAATATAGCCCACTCGAAGCACCACCGTCTAAGTTCATGGCATCTGTAAGCGATAAATTTTTTGCCACGATCGCCAACTGCCCAATCGTCACATTCGGAACCGTCCCCATTACCAACACACGATCGGCTGTCACGCCGACAAAGCTTCTGTTTGCCGTATTGGTTGTGAGTTTTGGGTCGGGTTGCCCCTCTTGAATCGGATCTGCTGTGATCTTTCCGTTTAAAATGAGCGAAGGCCCTGCGCTCAATCCACTATAGATTTGACGCCAGTCTAATGGTTCGCCCTTGTTGTCTGTATGCGACATATCCAGTTTATGATAGTCTACCGTGTACGTGACCGCATCGCCCACATGAAATTTTTCGCCGTATTCTTTCGTGCTCAACACAAGCGTAAATCCATCCGACGGAATGCGTGCTTCGCCCGTCTTCTTTTCGACGACAACCCCTTGCTCGACGATTACCGATGTTTTGGTGTGACCACCTGTTGTCGCGCCATATTCCTTTGTAAAAATCATGTCGGCATTGCTCATATCTGAGTACAGGTTGTTGATGCTCCACACTGACCAGTTGTTCGGCCATTGGCTGTCGCCATTGATATATCCTGTTACATATGTTCCGGCACAATCTAGCATCATGTTGTTTTGCTCTGTAAAGGCGACAATCGAACCTGTTGTAGATAACGTTACATTTTTGCCTTTGATCATGAGTGCGCCTTGGGGCTGATTGTCCGAATACGAATTAAAAAAAGTTCCGTTGATGGCCGCCACTGCCACTACGTCTTTTGTGTCTGCCTGTTTTGCGATATCGCGTAGTGCCGCCGTTGACCGGATTGTATCATTCGCCAATACCGTTTCTATCTTTAATGTCTGGTCGTTCAAATCGGCATAAACAGCCGTCACCTTTCTCGTGCCGTCACCACAATCCACCTCCACCGTTTTCTGGGAAACCCCTTCTACAGCAAAGATCGACGTAGAAAACGCAAAGAGAAAAACCAACAGGCATGCAATCCAAATTTTTTTCACACTGACTA
>JAVBJY010000029.1:0-3190 GCA_031546735.1 Eubacteriales bacterium | reverse complement strand
TGTTTGCCGAAAGCTTAGGCGGTGTGGAATCGTTGATCACATATCCGATGTTGCAAACCCATGCCGACGTTGACAAAGCTGAACTTGACGCAAAAGGCATCAACGAAACGTTGTTGCGTCTGTCGGTCGGCATTGAAGATGCAGATGACTTGATTGCGGATTTGGCACAAGCCATAAACAGATAGGCGACAGTAATGATTGCAAGTTTAAACTCATTACTGCCCTCCTATAAACAGATAAACAGATATATAGATAAGGAGAGAAAATATGACCTATGATTTTGATACGATTATCGATCGAAAAAATACGAACTCTTTGAAACATGATTTCGCATCCGAACGAAACAAACCTGATGATTTGATTTCTCTTTGGGTTGCCGATATGGATTTTCAAACAGCCCCCTGCATAATCGAGGCGCTAAAGAAAGTATGCGACCACGGCATTTTCGGCTATTCGGACGCAAAACCTGACTATGCTCTTACGCTACAAACATGGTATCAGCGTTATTTTGATTTTCATATCGAGCCAGAGTGGCTTGTAAAAACGCCAGGCATCGTCTACGCCATCTCTACGGCTATCCGTGCATTGACAGAAGAGCAAGACGCCGTGCTCATACAACAACCGGTGTACTATCCATTTTTTTATAAAGTGGCAAAAAACAACAGACGCATCGTGAACAACCCTCTTGTCTATGAAAACAACCAATACACCGTAGATTTTGCAGATTTTGAGCAAAAGATTATAGAAAACAATGTAAAGCTTTTTATCCTATGTAGCCCCCATAACCCTGTGGGAAAGGTATTTACAAAAGAAGAGTTGTTGCGGATGGGCGAGATTTGTTTGAAGCACCATGTGATTGTTGTTTCGGATGAAATCCATGCGGATTTTGTCTATGGTGATGTCACGCATCATATGTTTGCCGGGCTATCGCCAGAATTGTTGGATATCACGGTCACTTGTACGGCACCTAGCAAAACGTTTAACCTCGCAAGCCTGCAAGCGTCCAACATCTTTATCGCCAACACCGGCATCAGACGAAAGTTCGAGGATGAAATGCGCAGAAGCGGTTATGACGAAACTAATATCATGGGGCTGGTGGCCAGCAAAGCCGCATATGACCACGGCAGGCCATGGCTTGACGCATTGAAAAGCTATCTTGTAGAAAATATTGCCTATGTGCGGACGTTTTTGCAGACAAGGCTTCCGATGATCAAGATGATCGAGCCCCAAGGGACATATCTTATTTGGCTAGACTTTTCTGCGCTACACTTGTCTGAACAACAACTTGAGCAGCTGATCATCCACGACGCCGGTCTTTGGCTTGACGGCGGCACCATGTTCGGCGAGGAAGGATTGGGCTTTCAACGTATCAACATTGCTTCACCAAGGGCAATCATAGCGGCGGCCATGACACAGCTTGAAGTTGCGGTAAATGACTGTATACGCACTGGGCAACAGAATGCGAGGCCATAACCGATGTATGACCTAGAGGCGATAAAAACAAAAATAAAGGGCGCTATCGAGGGCGAAAACGGAGATACCTTTATCAAGGCGACCATTAGCAACCCGATTCAAAAGCGAGCGGATGCCCCTTTCAAAATCACCTTAACAAAAATCATGCTGAAAGGCACCGCTTATTTGCAAGTGACAAGCGCCATTCAAAACAAGGTGCTACACGACAATATCGTATTTACACCCAATGTGGCAATTGATAAAATTTTAACGCTTATGCAAGAGAATTTCAAGCAATGCACGATCGTCTCGTCATCTATTCTCACACTGTTGATGAACAAGAAAAGGGAGTTCAGCCTCACCTCAATTTTACCGAACGACGGGTATACCGCCCAAGACGTGAGATCCCACAACGCCCCCAAGCACTATATTTTAAAAGAAGGCGAATACATTCATTGGCTTTATCAGTTGGGCATTTGCACTGAGAGCGGAAAAGTGGTTGCCTCCATGCAGAAAAAGTTTAGACAAATCAATAAATTTTTAGAAATGCTTGCGGATGTTTCGGGGTATATCCCCGATGATGCTGTCATCGTCGACATGGGGTGCGGCAAGTCATACCTCACGTTTGCCATGTATCATTATTTCAATCACATCCTACACAAGCACGTGCGCATCAAAGGCTTTGATCTGAAAACGGATGTGGTCGCCTACTGCAACCAGTTGGCTACAGACTTCGGCTTCCGTGACCTGACGTTTTTTGACCAGGATATTGCGACCCTCGACACGGTACACGAAAAGGTGGACATGATGATTACGCTTCACGCCTGTGATACCGCCACCGATTATGCCATATACCATGGCATCAAATGGAACTGTCGCGTGATTTTGACTGTACCGTGCTGTCAGCATGAATTGTTTAATCAAATTCAAAACGACGCCCTAGACTTGTTGTTGACCCATGGCATACTAAAAGAACGGTTTTCAGCGTTGTTGACCGATTCTTTTCGCGCCGCCATGCTTGACGCATACCAATACAAAACAAATGTCATCGAATTTATCGACATGGAACATACCCCAAAAAACATTATGATTAAAGCCATTAAAAAAGATGGCAAAAAAATAGACGGTGAAAAGATAAATCAGCTCGAAAAAACCATGCGTGATTTTCATATTACACCGACTATTTATACGTTGTTGACCGCTCAGAATGAGTGATGTACGGCTTATGAGATAAATTGTTCGAAAATCAAGAGTTTGAGAACGCGGAGAAACTTTCAACCTACAGCTGATCACGGCTAGGAAGAGTGCAACGCACTTTCCTAGCCTAATAAAATCCCGCTATGCCTTTCGTCATTTCTGCGTTGATGACGCTAGATTTTCGTCACACAAAAAGCAATCCGCTATATGGTCATTCACCACGCCAACCGCTTGCAAATATGCATACACAATCGTCGAGCCGACAAATTTAAATCCCCGCTTTTTCATGTCTTTGCTAATTGTATCCGACAACTCCGTTTTGGCCGGAACCTCTTTGCTCTCTTTCCAATGATTCACGATCGGTGTCCCGCCCACATATCCCCAAAGAAATGCGTCAAAACTGCCATATTCCTCTTGTACCTCGATAAATGCGTTCGCATTTGCAATGGTGGCATTGATCTTTGCGCGATTTCTGATAATGCCGGGGTTATTCATCAACTGTTCTATTTTCTCCTCATCGTACTTCACAACTTTTCGTACA
>JAVBJY010000185.1:0-14697 GCA_031546735.1 Eubacteriales bacterium | reverse complement strand
CGCTTCACCATCGGAATCAGTGTCGAGCCGCCTACCAAAATGACCTTCGAAATTTCATCTGGTTGCTTGCCAGCCCGCAACAGCGCCTCCTCGATGATATCGCGGCTTCGGTCTACATACTTTCGAATCATCGCCTCAAATTCTTCTCTTGTAATTTCGATGGATAGATTTTTGGGCACACCGTCTTGTATGATGAGGGGATGGATACGCACTTGCACTTTATTGGTGCCAGATAATTTTTTCTTTGTCTGCTCTGCTTCTTGTTTTAACTTTTGAAGCACTCGTTTTCGTTCGGCATTGTCTAAGCTGTCGAGGTCGATGGACGTTTGCTTCAAAAATTCTTCCTTCATCCAACGAATGAGCTCGGAATCAAAATCATCGCCACCCAAATTCATATCGCCCACATCAGAAAGTTCTTGGAACACTTCTTGCCCGCTTTCGTCCTTCGAAACCTTCAACACACACGCGTCGAACGTGCCGCCGCCGATATCATATACAAGAAGCGTTTGGGCGTAGGATTGACGATAGCCATATTCGATCGCCGAAGCCAACGGCTCGGATAACAAATACACGTCTGTAAACCCCGCCAAAAGCCCCGCCTTTTTTGTTGCAAAGATTTGCCGATCATTAAAATAAGCAGGATGGGTGATGACCACTTCGTCAAATACCTCACCCGCTTGGTGTTCGGCCGCTTGTTTTAGTTTTTTTAAAATTTCGGCGCTTACTTCTTCCGGTGTCTTTTCCAAATCTCCAATGTTGATGACCTCGCCGCTTCCCATCAATCGTTTAACCGATATAACCGTGCTTTCGGGGTACACAATGGCGCCCGACTTCGCCTCGTCGCCGACAATGACGCCATCCTCGCCATAACTGACAACAGAAGGCAGAATTTCGTCTGTGCCGTCTATCCGCACCACTTCCAACTCGTCCGTCTTGTCTTTGTAAATAATGGTGACCGAATTTGTCGTGCCCAAATCAATGCCTAAATAACCCATGTGTCACTATCCTTTCACAACAATTTTATTGGAACGACTCGGTTCGAATTCTTTTTTGTAGCCGCTGGCCACGTACTCGTCATCAAACCCTAAGTCTTCAACCGTACCTTTTACGATGCCGCCGTCCTCTTCCACAAGCAGTACGATTTTCAATTTTGTTTTGCCGCTCGGACGTTCTGGCAACTCTTCAATTTCGACTTCACCGATTAGCTTGCATTTCTCGATGGGGTCACCTTTGTTCATTTTTTCTAAAATGCGCAAGTGGAAGGTCGTCATGTCCTGTTCGGTGTCACCCGAAAGCACAAACGTGTGATGCTTCTTCGCAAGGGCATACGGTGTACCTCTTTTGATCATGGTGAAAAACGACTTTTTGCCGTCTGTTATAATTTCCAGGCCGATATCATGGGGCACTGTCACTTCGAATTCTACATCAAGCTTTTCAGAGCTCATGTCGGGATGTGACAATATGCCCATCTTAATCGCCGCGTAGTATGTGGCACCAAGCGATATGTCAAGCGCTGGTGTTTCAGAGGCATAGATTTTATTTTCAGAATTAAAAATGTTGATGAGCATTTCTTTGACCCATGGCATCTGGGACGAACCGCCTTCAAGCAAAACCCGATCAACGTGTTCGGGAAGGAGCGCCCCTGTATAAACTTCTCGCAGTGCTTTTAATACAAGATTTCTCGTCTTGTGAATAAAGCTGTCAATCTGCTCTTCAAATTTCTCTCTCGTCAATTGCTCTACAAAAGGCGGGATACAAAACGTAAACGGGATGCGAAAGCTTTTGACGCCAGACAAACGTTCTTTTGACTCCCTCGCGCGAACGATCAACTCGACTTGGTTCTCTAGGCTGATGTCCTCTTTGGTTTGGGAGGTTTTAGCGAATATAAAATCATAGCACTGTTTGATTAATGCATCATCCACGTTGTCACCGCCATGATAGGCTTCGCCGCCTTCGCTGATGACTTGTAGCTTGATGTGAGCCTCATCCTTTTCAACAACGTGAAAGACCGTAATGTCAAGGGTGCCACCGCCAAAATCAAACACCATAAATTTTTCGTTTTGGATCAGCTGGTGTCTAAAGTTATACGCAAGCGCCGCCGCTTTCGGTTCTTCTATGAGGCAGATCAATTGTTCCGACAGACCAGCCAACTCGCACGCCCTCATCGTCGCTTTCTTTGCCGCATCGTCAAAATCATACGGCACCGAGACAACAACGCCCGCCACCTCTGCTTTCGGGTTTAGGTTTTGGCAATGCTCGATCAGTTCGAGCAATATTTTTGCAGATATTTCTTCGGGTAGATAGTCCTTCCCCGCGATGCGAACCGTTTCGGACGTGCCCATCTTGCGCTTAATCGAGCGAATCGTCGTCTCTGGATAAATTTTCATCGAGCGATAGGCTTCTTCGCCCACCACCCATTCGCCCTCGTCGTCGTCATCTTCACGAAACTGTACGACCGACGGCAACGGAATCTTGCCAAACCCATTGCTAATGTCAATCGGTTCGGGCTTGTTGCTGTTTGCATCCCAATAGCTCATGATCGAATTGGTTGTACCCAAATCGATGCCCAATATATAAAAATCTTCGGGCAACTTGCCCTTTTCTTGTATTTGCTTTTTATACGCTTCCCAATTCAAAGATGTTCACCCACTTTCACTGTACGCACATTATATCGTAAAATCCAATCCCGACACAGCGCAAAAATCCGATTTTGGAAATATTTCTCCAAACCCCATGTCTTTGACCGTCAGTTTTAATTGATCATAGCTTTCAAATTCAAGAGACAAGCTCACCTTCGTCGTGCCTTTCGGGCGAAGCGGCAAGCCGTCCAACCTAATTTCATCAAGCAAAAACAAATCGCCCTCTTCGTCGCGTCTAAAAATTTCAAGCGTGACGGGCACATCTGTCTTTTCGTTTAAGATAAAGCTTTTGGAGGGGTGGTTTTGCCACCAGAAAGAATTTCTCTCGATAATGGCGATAAATTTTTCCTTGGCACCGTCTCTTACTTTGATGCCGATATCACTGGTCAGTTGGTGCTTGTCGATAATATGCAGTGGTTTTTTTGAAATCACAGACAAGCGCTCTGCACAAACGATGCTCGCACCCATCGACACCGCCGCTTTCGAGTTTTTATACACTTTGATTTTGCTAAGAGGAAACGCGTTTTGCACCAGCGTCCTCACCCAAAGCATCTCAAAGCCGCCCCCGGTACAGATGATGGTGTTGATATCAGAAGGCAGTATTTTTTCATTCGGTGATGATGTTTTGCTAAATATATTAATGAGGAACCGCTCCATTTTTTTTCGAAACGGCAGGATAAGTGTTTCAATCTCTTCTTTACCGACTGATTTTTGAAATGGCGGATACGCAAAATTAAAATATAACTTCATTGCCTTTTCATACTGTTTCTGAAACAGAAAATCTTTGTGCTGATAGGCAAAGCTTTCAATTTGACTTTTGATTGGCGGTGTTATCATTTGGTTATTGGTTTTTTCGATATAGTATTCTTTAAATAAGCGGTTGACTTCGCTCTCGACGATTTCTGTGCCGATTGTCTCGTCAAACAGGGAGGAAACACTGTTTACGGTGACTTGCGCCTCTTCGTCTGTGATTTTATAGATGCCGCCTCGAATGCCTCGCCCGCCAAAATCTAGTAACAACACTTTCTCATTTTTCACTGGCTCTTTATAAAAATAATGAGAGAAGATACAGTGCCTGTCGGTTACAAAATCGATGATTTTTTTGTCAAGCTCGGCCAGTTTAAACGCAAGCAACATCTCACTTTTGGCTTCTTCACTCATGTAACTGGGCACCGCCACGACGATGCCGATAATCTCCGAATTTGGGTTCAAATTTTTAATGTTGCTTACCAGTTCCTTGATGTACAGGCTTAATATGTACGAAAGATTGACCGCTTTGCCCGACACCTCATAGTACATCATCTTGCCCAGATTATGCACGAGCTTGTCAAAGGTCATGTCGCCGGCAAACCCCTTGTTCATAATTGCATATTCGCCAAACACCCATTCCTTTGTTTCTTCAATGTATTGAATAACCGTCGGAACGCTTGCCTTACCATATCCACCGCTGATGTCGATGAGTTCAGGTTCTTGCCTGGATACATCAAAATAAGACAGACTCGAAGTGGAGTTTCCCATATCGATTCCGATGATGAATTTCGATTCATCCAGATCATGGAGTTCGTATTTGTGTTTGAAGTATTTTGCAAGCATGCCTGTCACCTATTTCGCCGCGATTACATTGGCTCTTATAATAAAAAGATTCTCTTTTTTGTATCCACTGTTCATAAGCTTGATAATTTCGCCCTTTTGAAAGTCCTTGTTCTTCTCTGCCACAAGCACGTCGTGTTCTTTTCCGTTAAACATGTCGTGGGGCTTTGGGCGTATCGTTTGTATGTTGTATTTTTTTAGGATGGCTTCGATTACAGCCACGGCTTGGTCAATCATCTGCACATACTCGACCACCGTTTCGTCTGTCGCCTCTCGAAGCCGCGACACCGAATAATGCATGATTTCTTCGAATGTACTCACTTCGTATAACAATTGCTCTTTACAAAACCGCGCGATCTTTTGGTTCATTCGATTGATTTGCCCTTGCGCCTCTCTTTCGAGTTGTGTTTCAAGGTTGGAGGCGATGCAGTCGTCGATGTCGTGCATTTTTTCATGTGCTGTCACCAGAATGGCAAGGCTTTTCTTAAAAATCCCCTCCACCAAAGCAGCTCTCTCTTCTTCAGTCAACGTCTTTTTATTTGTTTCAAACGTCGTTAATGACGTCTCACATTCTTGAATAAATTCTTTTGTGCTTTCCTTAATGTTTTCGGTTTTGATCTGAATGGTTTCCAAAATGCCCATCACGATTTCTTTGTAGGCACAGGCGGAAAGTAGTTCTTTGTGCGCGGTTGTGTATTGCTCGATGGTCATGAAGGCTGTATTTAATTCGTCTGACAACAGCGATTCCTCGGTGATCATCTTTTTCATTTGATAGAGGCTGACGTTTGGAAATTTGAGCTTACTCTCGATCATGTCACAGATAAATTGTTCAAAAAAAACTTGAAACTCATGAAAGTCATTCTCTAGTTGTGTCACTTCCGCTTCAAGGTGAAGGGGCGCTTCGATTTTCTGTTGAAAATCGTGCGGTGGCAAGGGATTCGTCGTCATGCCCTTTTGCTCGATTTCTCTAAATTTGTCTGTCAGCTCTGCGACTTCCTTCAAGGTATACTGGTAGCCTTCGCGTATAATCGAGAACAGCTCATGGACGAGAATTTCTTCGTCTTTTGTTTTTGTTTCTGCATCGACGGCCGCCGTCTGTATTTTGATGACCGCAGCTAAATTCTCTTTTTCTTCTTTTAGCAGTTCGTAGTAAAACTGTGTCACTTCTCTGCTTTGCAAGTCATTGAGCCTTGTGACACTCGATTTGATCGATTCTTTATAGATATCATACAAAACGTCTTGGTTGGTGTCGATGATCTCTTGGTATAGCTTGCTTACCAGTGCATCAAAATCACCCTGCTCTTTTTGCAACTCGTCAAGCAGACAAAGCATGTAAGGCACGCTTTGTTCTGCTCGCACACGGGTTTTGATACAATCTATTTTTTCAATGAAGAGCAGAACCTCTCTTTCCAGAATGTTCTTTTTTTCGATAGCGATGGGGTTTGTCTCCCTGTCTTCGCCTGCTACCCCCTCTGTCAGTGTCAATGACTCTTGAAACTGGTTGATCTGGGACGAAAAGACAGCGCACAGCCCATCGAGCAATTCGGTGATCTTGACGCTTACAAACGCCGACCGATTGTGCTCGTAGTAGGTCACGGCTTTCTCATAATACTGAATCAAATGCTTATAATATTTGAATATATCCTCGTCATATTTGGTCAAGCCATTGTCCGTATTGATGACACGCATAATCTCTTTAAACATATGGATGCGAAGGCTTTTAAAGGCGGTGTCCATCATAGACGTGACAATGTGTGTAGACGTGGTCTGTGTTTTGCGCCATTTTTCAAGGAGCGCCCCGTATTTCATCGTTACATTTTTACTGAATTTTTTGGGTGGATTTGACATTTTCTGCCCCCTAATCTCCTAATACAATTCATCCACAGACAGTTGCGTCACAACGCCGTCTACGCTCATGCTTTGCGCCGTAACGTTTAGCATGTTGTCTTGCCCTACCTGAAAAATAACCTTTACCTTTTCTTTTCCTTTTGGCCCTTGGGGTATGCCGCGTAACGACGTACCCGCCAACCGCTTCATGCCAGCCTCGTTTACAAAGAGTGTGGTTGCATGTTCTGCGCCGGGTGCTGTATGCTCGTACACAACGATGGCCATGCTTGTCACACTGTCAAAGTTTGTGGTCAGTGGATCAGACGCTTCAATTTCAAGACCGTCTCTCGGTATGTCTAAGCCCGCCGGTACGATTTCCATAAACCGCCGCCCTGCAATTTCAAGCCCCAATGGATGGATCGTTTTTTCATTGACAACCGGCCCTTTTACCGTCGGCATCATCACCATGTTGCAATAATAGGCCGCCCCTTGGGAAATGCTCAGAGCCGGGCTGATCTTCGATTTGAATGGTTCTTTTCCAAATTTTTCTTTAATCGTCTCGCTGATGATCGGAACAGACGAACTGCCGCCTACCAAAAATATCTCGTCTACATCGTTTGCCGTTAGTTTGGCCGCCTCCAGACATTGGTTGACGCAGTGGATCGTCATGTCCACCATATCGGTCACACTCTTGCCTTCATATTTTTCAAAAACGGTTGGTTTGTCGTCAAGCAGATTGACGCGCTTGTGCGACAAAAAATCATCCCGTGTAATTTCCATGTTGATGTTCACGATTTTCGGTTCTTGGATAAACGGTGCCAATACAATTTTGGTTGTCTTGGCTTGTGACAACCGCTCCTTCGCTTGGTTTGCCATCTGCTGCAACCGCACAAGCGCCACTTTCTTCTGTCTTTTTGACACGCCATCGTCCAAATTTTCATCAAACAAATCGATTTCGTTGTTTGTCAGCTTTTTAAATTCTTCGTAAATCATGTCGATGATGATTTTATCCAAGTCGTTGCCGCCCAAGTCGTTGTTTCCGAAGGTGCTTAATATCGAGATGTTCGGCTCATCGTTTTCGTCCATTTTAATTTCGAGTATACATGCGTCAAACGTACCGCCCCCAAAATCATAGACCAAAACTTTCTTATCCTTGCGCTCGTTTACAGCATAGCTAATCGCCGCCGCTGCTGGTTCTAACCGCAAGTACACGCTATCCTCGTCAAAGCCAGCCAAAACGGCCGCATCTTTTGTCATTTTCTTTTGTTTGTCTGTCGAGTTTGCCGGAACGGTGATGACACAGCCCGAAAATTCCCCCGCAATGTTTAATTCTTCTTGCGCATATTCATCGGCCTTCGCCTTCAAATAGCCCAAAATTTCACCCGCAATTTGTTCGGGCTTAAACGTATATTCTTTGTCGTCCACGATGACTTTTAATTGTTCTTCTGTGCCTAACCATCGCTTCACAGACAGTATGGTGCTTTGCGGGTAAATAATCGCCGCTTCTTTTGCCTGCACACCAAATATTCTCGCCAATTTGCTTTCTTCGTCTATGTCGGTTTCAAATTGGATCGCCGTCGGAAAGATGTTGCTTCCGTCAATCGGGATCGTCTGTGCTTCGCCCTCTTTAAAATCATAAATGCTGACGATCGAGTTCGTCGTACCAAAGTCAATGCCTAAAAAAAGTCCTCTTTCAAGATCTAGCCCTAATGTGCCCATAGTCTTCCTCCCTATTTCTCTTGCTTTAAACAGCCTACTCTGCGCGTAAAGATTCTAAAAAATCGTCCCTCTGATTTGCTTTGATTCTTTTATTTTTTCTGCGATAATTTGATCCACCCGCTCATATTTAAACATTTTGTCATAGATAATGGCGTTATTGATGGCAAAGTAAGGGTCTTCGCCTTCTTCGTACAAATAGATCGTGTTGTTGTATATTTGTTTCTTTCGCGTATCAATGCTACCGCTGGTCATTTCCTCGCTGATATAGTATTCAATCTCTTCGTTATAAAAATGTGGCAATACAGCCATATAAAGACCAAACATCATATATTTCATTTTCTTAGACGAATACTCTTTTTCATCGTCCGCCTTAAAATAGAGCACGACATCCTTGTTTGGAACGCTTTTGTAGACAAACGGATGATTTTTCTCAATATACGGCGTACTATAGCTTTTGTCTTTTGATTCTTTAAAAATGGTGAAGAGAATATCGTCCTTCTCCATGGCCGCGCATGCGCACTGGATGATTTGTGCCGAGTGCAGGGTGTTGAGCCCTTGCTCTATGTAGACGTGCCCGAGCATGTAGGCAAGATTTTTGTCCTTGGTCTCTAAAAAAATCTTTTCGAGTATGACGACGGTATCAAATTGTAACCGTGCCTTGTTCATCAGCACCTCGTAAACACAAAAGTCTACAAACGCACCGACCAGTTCATTGTCCTCATCGCCTTCGACCATACTCTTAAACACGTCTTGAATGCCCACGTCAAATTTGTGCATCCATATGCCGTTTTGAATGATCAACTCGTCCAGTTTCTTTTCTTTGATCCCAATGGAGTTGAGCACGGCGTCTAGCTGTTGCCACTCTTCCTGGCTCCCTTTGTAGTTTGCCAATACAATGTCGATTAGCTGCCTGTCATACCATGATTTTAACAACAGCTCATAGCTGGCATCTGCGATGAGGCTATGGTATTTCTCCTCTCTCGCCAACTGCTTGACAATATAAAACATCGTCTTATCAAACAAACACTCTGGGCGGTTTAACAAGATGTGCACCACTTTGTCTGTTTCGTTTTCTTCTGCCAGAATTTGCGCCATGTGGTCGATATAACGGTCGTTTAAGTGCTTTTCATCGACAAGTCGATAGTAGTCGACCGCTTTTTTTGTCTCATCCGCGTTGTAATAGATGTTACCGATTGTGGCGATGATTTTCATTTTGAAGCTTTTGGAAAGATTGGTGACCTCCATCGCCTTTTGTAACAGATGGATGCATTCTTTCGGCGGTTCTTCTTGGTTTATATAATATTTTGCCAGAACGATCAGCAAGTCATCTGACTGGTACTGCTTGTTGTAATAGCGTATACAAAAGTGAATGTCTTCATTTTTGATGAGCTTTGTAATCTTCGTGTCACAACTCACGATGGTTTTTTGCGCTTCACTAAAACAATAATATTGAAACGAATCGGTGGACGCCTTGACCGTGGTTTTGTGGTCGACCACCTCATAGCGTGCCATTTCGCTTTTTTCTTTTTCATTGACCCATACATATTGGACATGGGGCGACGACACATCAATTTCATAAGAAAGCAAATCAGCAAACAATTTTTCTTCGGCGATTAAGATATATTTTTCGGCAATATCGACACTGCCTTCATTGTCTACGATGTATTTGTAGATGCTGTTATAATAGTGCCCGCGCTTAGACTGTTCGAGTGAATAAATGCCAAATTGCAAAATACTATGGTGGTGTTCTTCTACCAAATCGCTGTACTTCTCATGAGAGAGCAGCATGTGGTACAAATAAGGCTTGATATCGAGAGCGATTTCCCCCGTCTTTAAAAATTGCTTCAAGTTGTATACGTTTAATTTTTCCTTGTTATTTCGAAACGAACTCTTGACAATATAATCGTTCAAGCCGTTCAGCTCGATTTGTTTGGTCATCGCCTCCATATAAAAATAATAGGCGCGCTCGGAGTAGTCGTAATCGTTGATCAGTGACTTGCATATCTCTCGCAGCAAGCCCTCGTTTGGGTATGTCTTGTATAATTTAATGCCAATTTCCGAATTTTCCATGAAGCTTAATACAATTTTGTCTGCATACATGGCGACGATTTTGGATAAATCTAAATCATGGGCAAGCCCCCAATTTAAAAAGGGAATGAGCAGTACGTCTGCATAGGGAATAGAATGAAACAGATGCCCAAAATATCGGTTTAATGTCAAAAACAAAAATGGGCTTCGAATGCCTTTGATATAACATTCTTCCAAATAAGCCCCCGCCGCTTCTAGCTCGCCAAACTCCACCTTTAACATGCCCAGAAGCAGACAAAACATAGCATTTTGGCGCGGGTCGTCTGTTGCGAAGTCGTCCAACGTTTTAAAATATCGATAGGCCGCCCTTGTCTTGTTTGTGCGATATTCGTTCAGCGACTGCAAATAGAGCAATGCGCCGTAGGCGATCGGTTCGTTTATTTTGAAATGATTTTTATAGCCATTAATTGACGCCAGCTCTTCATCTGCCTTGTCATAGTGCCCAAGCTCGATATTCAAAAGTGCAAGCATTAACACCAAGTAGACATTGGAGGGGTTTTTATCAATCACCGACTGTACTGTATGGTACGCGGTATGAATTAAGTTCTGGTTTTGACCGATCTGTGCCGACACATAATACCGTGTGGCCATCATCAGCGCCATATGAGAGGAGGCGGCATGATTTTCGTACAGTTGTCTGCCGTGTTCTATTAAGTTATCTGTGCGAGTCATGCGGTTCCCCCCTTGCTCTACTGCGTCACGCAGTATATTATAATAGTGAGTACCCAACCAAAAATTTTTCTGTGCGCTTGCGCATCCCGTCGGGTGTGTATATTTTGATGTAAATTTCGGTTTCTACGTACGGTTTTTTCTTAAAATCCATCTGCTTTTGCTGTATGAGCGGCATTTTGATTTTGAAAGGGATTCTGCCGTTTTTGGATATAAAATAAGATTTGCCTTCGAACTTTACAAAATTGTCTTTTGTCTCGATTTCTAACTTCAAATCTTTTGTCGTGTTGTTATACACGTCTACATAGCCGTCGTCTGCGAAATAATAACTCTCACTCGACATGCGAATCGTACAAGGGGGCAATCGCTTGACATTGACATCAACCCTCGTCGTCGTTTCTGCGTGCAATGCAATTGTATCATATACAGCACGACAATGGATATGCATTGGGTCAATTGTATAAAAAATCTCCATTTCTCCGTGTTCGTCAAAGTCCTTCGACCGGATCGTGTCGGTATGAAGCGTAAGCCACGGGGCGCCGCCTTCTACCAGTACACGTCCTTCCATGTAGCCCCCATCAGACTTTTTGATGTGGATGGTTCCCATTGTTTTGTTCTCGTCTTGGGGCAAAATCGTCACATCCACGGTCTCGTTGTCGATAAAAGCGTCTGTTTTCTTCTTTTGATTGGTCAAGATAAAGAAGTTGTCTAGCGCCCGCTCTTCACTCTTATCATTTTGCATGAGTTGAAACATATCCATGTGCTCGAATTCGATTCTGCCTAGCCATCTTTTGAACGCCTCTGTATTAAAAAGCATGCGTGCTTCTTTGGGGCTTTTCTTTGCAAACTGGTAAAAATCTTTTAGTGTGTTAATGGCAATGCCTGCCGATGTTTTCATTACCTCTGTAGAAATTTTGATGACGACGGGGATAATCGCTTCGCCGCCGTTTGACGAGACAAGGGCACTGGTCGTAATGACCTCGCCGATGGCTTTTGAATAACCCTCGATGTTTACGTCATAAGAAATCGTTTGGCTATTGCCTGTGAACTGGGACGGGCTAAACTGAATACACTTGTTGTTTGCGGTTATACTGCCTGCCAACGTGCCACCGCCTACATTTTTGATTTTAAAACTGCCGCTTGCTGTCGATGCGGTCTCGATAAAGAGTTTTTCTTCATTTATTTTAATGACGGGTAGTGGATAATCATATTGTGTATGGATGTGAACCCCTCCTCCCTTGTTACGCCCCAGATTCCTTGTCTGTGCGCTTCATTTGTTCAAAATGGATATCCATTTGATCCTTCATATTCATGATGGCACTGGTTTCGTTTCGCCGTTGGTCTGCAAAATTGTCGAAGAGCTCGCCGATTCGCATGATCAGCTCGTTGCTCGCATTTGTTAATTTTCCGATGTCGTTGTTTATATTCTCTGCTATCTCGCCATATGCGTTTTTAAGGCTGTAATCGACAATGCGCCCCAGCGCATCACCAAGCTTCGAGGTTACGTCCTCAAAGGTTTCTTCGTATTGCCCAATGCTTTCGTTTAACAATGTCTGGTTCCGCTCTAGATAGACAAGTTGTTCCTCCATAATTTTGTTTTTTAACTCGATGTCCATGTTGTTGACGCTTAGATTTTTGGTCAGTTGTGCCAACGTTTCCAGTTGCTTCATGACCATTTCTTTGTTCTCGGCCATTTCACCCGAATGCTCCCCGATGACACGAATGACGGCGTTCATGGATTTTTCAACACCTATGAAACTGCCACTGATGCTTTGGTATGTTTTGTTCAAGCTTTTTTGAAGGGCATCTGTCTCTTTTATGGCCGACTTCCAATTTTCGATTGGTTCGTTTACAATATGCATCTGGCCGGTGATCGTCTTTAATGTGTCTTCTATGTTTTTGTTGGATTCCTTCACAGTGACAATGACAGCACCAGATAGGTCTGTCCCTGCTTTCATCACTGCGTCACCAATCATTTTCGTCTGCATCTCCAGTATTGTCTTCATTTCGATCTTAAATGAGTTGACAGAAGCCGCCAAGTCGGATTGAAAAAACTGCCCCACTTCTCTGTCGATGTAGATGGTCATTTCGTCTAACAGCTTTTCTTTTACCAAGGCATAGTCAAAAACAGAAATGAGAATCCGCGTCACAACGTAGACCAGCACCGCGAGTACGCTCCATTGCAACGTGTATGTCGTCTGCAACAATGCAAACAAAACACCAATCGCCATCAGGCTGTTTTCAAACCCGTGGACAAACGATTCCATACTCTTTAGACCCCAACCAAAAAAATGAAGGCGATTCAAATATTTATGCACGATTGCTCTCGTGTCAATATGGGAGACACCTCGTTCGCCCGCGATTACATATTCCTTTATCGCATTGTTCAGAAGCTTTGATCTTGTATCTACGATGTCTGTTTTAAATTTGAATGCTTTGATACTTCTCGAAAATAAATGATATTGGGTTTGGTATCCTTGGCTCATGAACATCCGCACCGCCACACCAAATATGGCAATGCCAATATATGTATACATCACTGTCAATATCGATTTGTTATCTATGGCAAAAAAATCATAGTAGTATGCGATAGAAGAAAGAATTGCGTCTACCTGTGCGTTCAAATCATCACCGTCTCCTTTATATATATAACACAATACAGTTTTAAATTTGTCTATTGAACTGACCCAAATGCGTTGGTTCAACACCAAGCAGTTACATTATAATTTATTTTACAAATCGTGGCAACTTTATCTCATGAAAACTTGTACAAATTTTTCCACCGCAAATTCTATAGAACCAAAAATTAGTATTGATAATCAACAAGAATTATCTTACTATATAAATATACACGGCTTGGCAGGCAAGACGTTGCACAAGCACGTTATAAATGTTATATTGTCATGACTATACGGCTTATACGCTGTACAATTGGAGGTTCCCTACTATGAATACATTAATCAGAGAAGATCTTGGCATGTTAGAGGCGATTAAAGAGGCAAAACGATGTTTAAATTGCAAAAACCCTCTTTGTGTACAAGGTTGCCCCATCAGCAACGAAATCCCCGAGTTTATCCATGCGTTATCAAAAGGAAATCTAGGGGAGGCGCGAAACGCCCTTGCCAAAAAAGCAAACTTGCCCGCCGTTTGTGGGCGTGTGTGCCCTCACGAAGACCAGTGCGAAGGGCATTGTATATTAAACAAAAAGGGAAATCCGATTCGAATCGGCCAACTTGAGCAATTTGTAGCCGACTTTGACGCCGAAATGGAGCTGACCAAAGAAAGGCTACAACCCAAAACCCGCGGCAAAGTTGCCATTATCGGTTCTGGCCCTGCTGGGCTTACCGTTGCATCAGACCTTGCCTCAAAGGGCTTTAATGTGGTGGTGTATGAGGCCGAAAGTGAGCCGGGCGGTATTTTATTATATGGCATACCCGAGTTTAGGCTGCCTAAGGCTGTCGTAAGGCGAGAGACAAACCGCATCGCAGAGCTTGGCGTCAACTACATCAACAACACAATCGTCGGAAAAGACATTACCATTGACCAGATGTTTGAACGCGGCTTTGATGCCATCTTCATCGGCACGGGCACCGCTCTGTCAAAAGATTTAAACTTGCCCGGCAAAGACCTATCTGGTATCGTTCAATCCAATTATTTCCTTCGCATGGTGACTTTATTCAATGCGAAAGAACTAAAGCGAAAAGAAGTGCCTGTCATGGAAGGCGATGTATGCCTCGTAATCGGTGCTGGCAACGTTGCGATGGATGCCTCCAGAACAGCGCTTCGGATGGGTGCCAAATCGGTGTCGATTGTTTACAGAAGCACGGTTGAAAACATCACGGCATTAAAATCCGAATATGACGAGGCGGTAAAAGAAGGGGTTTCCTTTTTCTGGGAAACAGAGCCGCTTGCATATATTGGCAGAGACGGTCAGCTCATTGGCTTAAAAGTCATGACCCAAGGGCATGAAATCATTATCCCCGCAGACAAGGTACTCATTGCCATCGGTTCAAGACCCGCCAGACGCATCATTTCGACAACAACTGGCATCGAGGTGGATGTTGCCGGCTATGTTATTACAAAAGATCGTCCTTATGGCATGACCACGTTAAAGGGTGTATTTGCGGGCGGCGACGTCGTGCATCACCCTGCCACAGTCGTTCTT
>JAVBJY010000155.1:0-4173 GCA_031546735.1 Eubacteriales bacterium | reverse complement strand
TCAAAATGATGAGTATATAAAAGTAGCGTCATCTATTCCGGGGCTAAAGAGTAAGATACAAGTACGTATGGATGGTCCCGCTGACATCGTCTACTGGTACATCAAGTTTAACATCCCCCTCGACGAAAGTTCTGTTTCGCGAAACACAATGAACGTGACAGACACGGAAGGGTACATACTAGAGACAGAGATCAGCTATAATAAATTTAAACATCTCATCGTCATCACACCACTCGAGACATACGAGCAAAACGAATATTATCTGCTCAATATTTCAAAACGCGTTCGCTCTGAAAAGGAAAACGAACTGAAAAATGACATTCATATTCTGTTCAAACTAAAAGGGAATCAAATATCCGAGTTCAAAATCTTACCCAAAAACGTACAGGTGCCGACACCAAGAAGGAGAATACAAGAAAAACCAATTCATTCTCGGGTGTTCCAGTTTGACAAAGAAGGCAAAGCACCAAAAAAGAAAGAACCGAAGAGAGCCAAAATCGGGAGCAGTGACTTGGCAAGCGAGCAATTGCCACTGTTTTTAGATTTCCCCCTCAACCCAATCGTCGGTATCATCGGCGTTGTGTTGGCGGTTATCAGTGCCATCGTCAACATCGGTCCCCTCGTGATCGGCAGCTTGGCTGTCGCTTTTGCAGGGCTTGCCCATATTGTTTTCCAAATTACAAGAAAAAAGTTCAGAACGCTATATTTTTATAACCGAGGCGTAATGGCGTTTAATAAAGGAAACTATGCAAAAGCGCAAATTAATTTTGACAAAGCGATGGTTGTCGACCCTCAAAATGAGTACGCCGAATATGCGCGGGGGAAAACGGCTTATTATTTATAATGTCTTTTGACAGAAGAAAGAATGTGATTTGTATGCGGTACAAAAAAATGTATGATGATTTGGTCGCCAAGATGGAAAAATACCATCCGTCTAAAGATTTCGCTATGGTTTGGCAGGCATATGTGCTTGCCAGTGAAGCCCACGGCGAACAACTGCGCCGTTCGGGCGAGCCCTATATCATTCATCCCCTTGAGGTTGCGCTTATTTTGGCCGACTTAGAACTCGATATCGAAACAATTGTGGCGGGCATCCTCCATGATGTGCTAGAGGATACGTCTTATTCTGCCGAGCAGATCACAGAGATGTTTGGTGCGGAAGTTGTTTTGCTGGTAGACGGCGTAACCAAACTCGATAAAATCGAGTACACCTCAAAAGAAGAATTACAGGCAGAAAACTATCGAAAGATGTTTTTGGCGATGGCGAAGGATATCCGCGTCATTCTGATTAAAATTGCCGATAGACTGCACAACATGCGTACCCTTAAATACATGACGGATGCAAAGCAAAAGGAAATTGCACAAGAGACATTGGATATTTATGCGCCGCTTGCGCATCGCCTCGGCATTTCTACCATCCGAAAAGAACTGGAAGACTTATCTCTAAAATATTTAAACCCCGAAGCCTATTATGACTTGGCGGACAAAATACAGCGAAAGCAAAGTGACCGAGAAGAATATATCGTCAAAATCGTGCAAGAGATCAAACTTAAACTGGAAGAAAACGACATCGAGGCGTCGATCGAAGGGCGGCCGAAGCACTTCTTTAGCATCTATAAAAAAATGAAAAACGACAATAAAACACTGGATCAGATTTATGATTTGTTTGCGGTTCGGGTGCTTGTGAATACAACCATCGACTGCTACGAGGTGTTGGGCATCGTACACGAAATATACAAGCCTGTGCCGGGGCGGTTTAAAGATTATATCGCCATGCCAAAAACCAACAAATACCAATCCCTGCACAACACATTAATCGGCCCCGAGGGTGAGCCCTTTGAGGTGCAGATTCGTACGTTTGATATGCACAGAACGGCAGAATACGGCATCGCCGCCCATTGGCGCTACAAAGAAGGCAAAACAGGCGAGATGGATAACTCGGAAGAAGCAAAACTGACATGGCTACGAGAAATATTAGAATGGCAAAAAGACATGTCTGACAACAAAGAGTTTATGGCGACCATTCGGCTAGACCTCGATGTGTTTGGCGAAAATGTATACTGCTTCACGCCCAAAGGGAGCGTCATCAACTTGCCAACAGGCGCAACCCCGATTGACTTTGCCTATTCGATTCATAGTGCGGTCGGCAACAAAATGGTGGGGGCACGGGTCAACGGAAGAATTGTGTCCTTCGACTATAAAATAGAAAACGGAGACAGAATCGAAATCATCACGTCGCAAAATTCAAGAGGGCCAAGCATGGATTGGCTGAGATTTGCCAAGAGTAGCAAGGCAAAAAATAAAATCAGCCAATGGTATAAAAAGGTCAACAAAGAAGAGAATGTTGTCCACGGCAAAGAATTGCTCGAGCGAGAGGTAAAGAAGAAAAATCTTTCGATGAGCGATTTGTTGACGCCGCTTAGAATGAAACAAGCGCTCAATCGGTATGCCTTTAAAGATTGGGATTCGCTGTGTGCCGCGGTCGGTCATGGCGGGCTAAAAGAAGGGCAAATCATCAATAAATTATATGAAGAGTATAAACGAGAAACAGAAAAAACAAAAATAATAGCAGTAGACGACGGTTGGATACAAGACACCCATCACAACTTGCGCATCAAGCAAAACGTGAAAGGGGAGGTGACGATACAAGGGCTTGACGACTTAGACATACGGCTGTCAAGATGTTGCAACCCAGTGCCGGGTGACGAAATTGTCGGGTTTATTACGAGAGGTCGCGGCGTTTCGGTGCATCGAACCGACTGTGTCAACATCATCAACTTAGACGGCGAAGAGCGGCACCGAATTTTAGGAGAAGTAGAATGGCGTACAGAGGGTACCTCCAAAACCTCATATCTCGCCGAAATTAAAATTATTTGTAGCGACAGACGGTCGTTGCTTGTCGATATATCGGGTGCCATCGATGCAGAGGGCATCTCTGTGCGAAATGTAACAGGAAGAACAACAAAAGAACAGGCCATTTTTCAAATTACGCTCGATATTTTAGATGTTGCGCAACTGGAAAAGTTATGCAACAAAATACGGAGCATACCAGACGTGTATGATATCGAGAGAGTAACAACATAAGGCATAAGGGGAAGTTTATATGGAAGTCAAACAAATCGTAGCAGGTAATTTTCAGACGAATGTATATATTGTATATGACGTGGACACGCGTTTGGGTGTCGTCATTGACCCGGGCGAAGACGCCGAGACCATCCTTCAATTCATACAAAAAGAACAGTTAAAAATAGAAAAAATACTATTGACCCATGCCCATTTTGACCACATCGGGGCAGTCAATTCGACCAAGAAACACACAGGCGCAACGGCTGTGGCATGTTCGGAAGAGTTGCCCTTCATGTCGAGTGCAAAGAACAACCTTTCCGTATTCTTCAAACAACCGCTTACACTCGAAGTAGACTTGTATGTCGCAGATGGCGACGTTGTTTCTGTAGGCGAAATAGAGTTTGAACTTCTTCATACCCCCGGTCACACACCGGGAAGTTGTTGCTACCACATCAAAAAAGAAAAGAAATTATTTTCAGGGGACACACTGTTTTTCGAATCGATTGGCAGGACAGATCTTCCACATGGCAGTACCAAAGACATCATGGCAAGCATAACAGACACGTTGTTTCGTCTGCCGGGCGACACAGACGTATACCCCGGCCATGACCAACGCACCACAATCCAACATGAAAAAGACAACAATCCATATGTTTCAGGAAGAGGCATTACAAACTCATGATACAGTATATGTTAACAGGGCATTTCTTTAACTATGAAGTGCAGACGACGATTCAAGTGTTTTACCCCAACCGAAACTATTTTTTATGCGATGTTGTGCAGCAGACGGGCATCACCATTGAAAGCATCTTGACGGATGCTGAGGCCATTGGTTGCCTCTATATAGACGGACAAAAAATAGCCACCCATACAACGCCACTCACCATTACCGACACAGACGTGAAAGATTTAAAAATGGCTGTAAAGCGATGCTTGTTTGTGTTATTAAAAGAATACAAACACGAGGATATGCCATGGGGGGCGCTGACGGGAATCAGGCCGACGAAGCGCGTGTTTGAACTGTGGCGAAACGTCGCTACCGATGAACAAATCCTTAAATTATTTCAAGAAAGCTATTATATTTCTCCAGAGTAGAGTACCCTGTGC
>JAVBJY010000209.1:0-14730 GCA_031546735.1 Eubacteriales bacterium | reverse complement strand
CTTTGTAAGCGTTTCCCAAATGCCATTGATATACGTAGCACCCAGTGCCCTATCATACAGCCCATACCCCGGTCTTCCCGTTTCTCCCCAAATCATACGGCCATGATCCGGTCGTATATACCCATCAAATCCATTTTGATACAGCGCCTGCAAAATGGCAACCATATCTTGGCTTCCGCATGACGACAAGTGTGCACTTTCTTCAAAGCCATCGCCTACTATCTTTACATTTCTTGCATGCACAAAATGAATTCTGTTCATCCCTGCATACTTGCCTGCCATTTGTACCACATCATTTTTAGCAGAACACCCCAAAGACCCAATGCAAAATGTAAGCCCATTATACACACTATCCGACAACTGCAACATCCGATCTATGTTCTGCTCGCCCGTTATAATCCGTGGCAACCCAAAAATGCTCCAACAGGGGTCATCCATATGAATCGCCATCTTGACGTCACAATGTTCGGCAACCGGAATGACAGCTTCTAAAAAATATTGAAGATTGCTCCACATATCTTCTTCTGTTAACGACTGATAGCTTGAAACAATGTCCTTTAGCTGTTCCCTCGAATAACTGGCATCCCACCCCGGCAGTGTCAAGTCGCTCTCGCTTTCTAATGGATTCACGTTGTCGACTTGCGCTTGGACGTAGCGCAACGTCGTCGAGCCGTCTTCTAGCGCATAGTCTAATTGGGTTCTTGTCCAGTCAAATACAGGCATAAAATTGTAACACACGCACCGGATGCCCGCTTCCCCCACCCGCCTTATGTTTTCACAATAATTTTCAATGTATCGATCCCCTGTGGCTTTGTTGCCCCGCTTGATGTCTTCATGAACCGGTATGCTCTCGATAACCTCAAACGCCAACCCGGCCTGTTCGGTCGCCGATTTCAGCTTTTGGATGCTTTCTCTCTTCCACACGTCCCCCACGGGCACGTCGTAAACAGCTGTGACAATGGCGTGCATCCCCGGGATTTGCCTTATGTTTTCCAATGTAACTTTGTCGTCTTCTCCATACCATCTAAACGATAACTTCATGGGATACTCCTCCTTTTTTGTACTTGTAAGTTGGTCTTATATGATATACTATACTTCCTAGACACACACCGCATCACGCACGATAAAGAGGTGAAAACGATGTTGCTGATCAAAAAAATATTGTTCTGTATGACGTGTATCCTGTTGTGCGTCCTGTTTCCTTCTGCATGTCGCGAGGACGTCAGCCCACCCCACACCATCCGCGTGGGATTCTCTCAACCCGACAGTCATAATCCGTGGCGAACGGCACAAATCAACAGCTTTATCGAAGCCACCGCCAATTGTAACATGGAACTTGTCTATACCGAACCAAACTTAACCCAACCCGGCTGGCAATCGAAAGCCATTCAACATCTTCTGGATATCCCTGTGGATTATCTTGTCATCGTTCCAAGCGAAAAAATCAACCTTACACAAATATTGAAAGTGGCAAAACAAAAAAGAATACCTGTCATTTTGGGTGAACGTGATCTATCCAACACCCCCGGCACCGATTACGCCACTTTAATCCGCGCCGATTACTTTCGGGAAGGTCAACTTTGCGCCCAACTGCTTGCAAACCAATTTGGCGAAAAGCCTTGCGCCGTTTTAGAATTGTCGGGCACCGAAAGCGCGGCGTTAGCCGACGATCGCATTCGCGGGTTCGAATCCGAAATGGCAAAGCACCACAATTTTCAAATTATTGCAAGAGCGGAAGGCGGCACCAATCGCATCGAAGCCCAAAAATCCACATCGCAAGCCATTATCAACGGGGTAAAGTTTGACGCTGTTTTTGCACAAACCGACGAAGATGGACTTGGCGCGCTACAAGCCCTAAAAATCGCCGGTATTTCGCCAGAAAAAGATGTGAAAATTGTTTCCATTGGTGGCGTTCAAGATGTGCTAAAGGCGATTATCGCAAAAGAATATCTGGCTACCATTGAAAGTAGCCCAAAACTCGGCTTCATCGCCGTTGACATCATCGATCAAATCGAACGGGGCTTTACGCCACCACCGTTGGTCGTCATCCCCTACCAGATTTATGATCGCGACAATGCATTCCAATTGTTTGATACCGCATTTTAAAGTTTTTTATCCTCCATAGAGGTGAATATATGAAAAATTTTTTATTCAAGTTCAGCCTACGAACAAAATTGATTCTTTATTTCACGGGCATTTCGTCTGTACTTGTGCTCCTCACTGGGATGATTACCTATACCATTTGCGCCCATAAAATCATCGAAACGGTTTCAGACAGCACCACCATTTCGATCCGTTCGGTCTGCGACAGTGCAAACGCTTTGTTAGACGAAGCCTATCAGTTTTGTGATATGTTGCAAAACGACATCACGTTGCAGAATAAGATGCGTCACAGCTTCGATTCGATTCAAGAAATTTATTCAGAAGATTTGACGGGCAGCATGGATCTCATGTTTATTTCGGAATACAACCAGAACATTTATGGCGTGTATCTTCTGGGCGACAACGGTGTGAAATATAAGAGCAATTACGCGTCTTTTCGGGTGTCAGATCTTAGAAATACGCCGTGGTATCAGCAAATACACGAATCGAACAAGCCTGTCTGGTTTGCACCGCATCCCGATTCATTTGTTGTCAAAAACCCCCATACCAATTTTATTTCCGTCGGCGTACCTTTTATCGATAAGGCAACAGGGGCACGTGTCGGTGTGCTACTCGTCGATATTGAAATTACAAAGTTATCCGAAATGGCCAACCGCGAGTTAACCGACTATGGATATATTTTCATTTTGGATCCGGCGCGTCATATCATTCCGCTTTCCACCAAGCGAGAAAGCAACACCATACCATCGGCAGTGCTCCCACAAAATCTCATGCCGACCGGTCATCTGAATACGCCGATTATAAAAACTGCCGATCACATTATCGTACACCAAAATCTTGGTGCCACCGATTGTCAAATCGTCGGGGTCGTGAACATCCAAGACATTACCGCCACCCTCCGCTTGCTTGCCACGGTTGTTGTCGCCATTCTGTTGTGCGCCATCCTTATTTCTTACATTCTGGCGGTTCGCACAGCCAATTCGGTTGTATCGCCGCTCCGACAGCTCATGGTGCTGATGCATTCGTTAGAAGGTGGCGACTTAGCGGTGGAAATGCCTGTGACAACAGGGGATGAAATTGGGCGGTTGGGGCAATCGTTTAATCATATGGTGGCGGATATGCGCCGCTTGATTGACACCATTTATGCCGAGCAGACGAAACTGAGACGGTCTGAATTAAAAGCCTTGCAAGCGCAAATCAATCCCCATTTTTTATATAACACCCTTGATTCTATTATCTGGTCATTGCGCATGAATCAAGTGAACGAAGGCATCACGCTTCTTTCTTCCCTCACCAATTTTTTTAAGCTTAGCCTAAGCCAAGGGCGTGACGTCATTTCTATTGAAGAAGAAGCGAAACACGTGCAGTACTATTTGGTCATACTCGCCATGCGGTATCACGAGAAACTGGAGTATGACATTTCTGTTGATCCTGCGGTACTCCCTTATGAAACACCCAAGCTCGTCCTACAGCCACTCGTCGAAAATGCCATTTATCACGGCATCAAACAGCAAGAGGGCAAAGGGCACATTCACGTATCCATCACCGCCGAAGGCGATTGTATCCTGATGGAAGTGGTGGATGATGGCTCTGGCATCCCCGCCGACAAACTGCAAGAGTTAAACAACCAGTTGCGCACCCCTTCAAACCAAACGGTAAGCCCCGGATACGGCATTCGCAACGTAAATGACAGGATCAAAATTTACTTTGGTGCCGCCTATGGTCTCCAACTTTTATCGATAGAAGGGCAAGGCACCACCGCACGCATACGCATACCCAAGCAGTGTGAAGAAGGAGGTAAAAAACATGATGAAAGCAATTATCTGTGATGATGACGAAATTATTTTGAAAGGTCTTACCTCTGTCGTCGAATGGAGCCGCCTTGGCATCGAGATTGTCGGTACGGCCACTGACGGGCGCGCAGGCTTGGCACTGATGAGAGAAAAACGTCCAGATTTACTTTTATCCGATATCAAGATGCCTTTTTATGATGGTTTGGCGTTGGCACAAGAAGCGCAAAAGCTGAAAGAAGATGTATTGATTGTCATGTTGAGTGGTTATGATGATTTTTCTTATGCGCAGAAAGCCGTGCGGCTTGGGGTGTTGGATTATCTGATGAAGCCCATTGACTTAGACGAGCTGTATCGTGTGTTGGGTGATGCGGTCAAGCGATACAAACTGGCCCAAAAAGAAAATCGACTACAGAAAGAAAGCTTTTTGGCCGATCTTTTGCATCAGCAAGAAGAACCGACGGATTGGCTAGGCGAATTTCACGTGACTGACTATTGCGGTGTTTTTATTGTTCAACCCGACGATACCGCCACGGCACAACTCTTTGCACAAGAAGTGTTTTACACCGACATTGTCGAACGCGTTAGACAAAAAGGGATTTATGTTTTGTCTAAAAACCCATTTGTGCTGGCCGAAGTCGCGTTCACCCAAACAGGCGTTAAAGCACGGCTCGACGAGTGCATCTGCACTTTTCGTCAATACCTCGCCGAGAAGTGGTCGGGCTACAGTGCCTCCACGGGTACAAGCGATGTCGCCGACAAGCTTTTTCATTTAAACCAATGTTATCAGCAAGCACAAGAGGCTTTACAGCTAAAATATATCAAAGGATTAAACCAAGACCATTTCTACGCTGAGCGGCAACAGTATGACCAAAAGCAACAAAACCCAACCGAATTGTTCGACATCGACTTCGTCACGCCCATCAAGTGCCAAGACGAGGCGATGCTAAAAAGCAGATTGAAGAAGCTGTCCGATCTACTCACCGAGCAAACGGGGTTAGACTCGTATCTTTACCTGAATATCGTCATCAGCAACACCTACACCAATGTCATCAAAGAACTCAAAAGCGTAGGCATCCCCATTGGCGAAATTTTTGACAATCCAGTCGAAGAGTATAAGAAGTTTGCCAATTGCGTTACGGTGCAGATGGGTCTTGATGCATTGCAAGAAAATCTACTTCGAATATTCCAGTTTGTACAAACGCAAAAAAGCAGCAAATATGCCGCAACGATTCATAAGGCGCTTCGGTATGTGACCGACTGCTATCAAAACCCCGCCCTCTCGATAGAAGAAGTCGCCCAGTCTGCACACATGAGCGTGGGACATTTTAGTACTATTTTTAAAGATGAGACGGGGCATACGTTTACCGACTATCTCATTCGCATTCGCATGGAGAAGGCGCAAGATTTGATCCTCAACTCTACATACAAAATGTATGAAATTGCTTCTCTTGTGGGATATGAAAATGCAAATTATTTTAGCGCTGCTTTCAAAAAATATACACACCTTTCCCCTTCTGAGTTTAAGGCTGAGCATCAGTCCCCCTCTTAGAACCAAGACCGTGGAGAAACTTTTTCAAGAAAAAGTTTCTCCACACCTCTTCAAAAAGCTTTTATAAAAGACCTTTCCTCCACAATTCATGCAACACTGGCCCATTATAAAGTTCTTTTGCTTCTTTTCTTTCAAGAAAAGAAGACGGGTGTGGGCGGTAAGCCCACGGTCTTATCCCTTAATGATTCCTCGCTTTCTCTCTCGCATACAGCAACACCAGCAATATAATAATAGCCCCTTGCGCCATTTGTCGCCCAGCCTGTGGGATGTCGACGATGACCAGTAAGTCGTTCAGCACGGTCATTGTAATCGCCCCGGCAATGGTGCCGACATACCCGCCTTTGCCCCCTGTTATCGCAGTTCCCCCAATGATAACGGCGGCGATGGTGCCATTCACATACGTCGCGCCCACATCCAGATAGCTTGTGCCTGTATACCCCACAAGGAAGAACCCAGCCAAAGCCGCCATCACAGACGATAAAATGTAGACAATAAAAATCACTTTCTCTGTCGCAATGCCTGAAAAACGAGACGCTGTCTTGTTACTGCCCACCGAATAGATATATCGCCCGACCGGTGTTTTTTTCAGCATGACGATCGTGAAGACAGATAACACCGCCCATGCCACCACAATGCCCGACAGCAACCCGCCTACGCTTTCGTTGCACAGTGTACTTAAAAACGGCGCTGTATTTCCTTTCGGCGCACCATTTGTGTAAATCATATAAAGCCCTTGCACAACACAGCCCACGCCCAACGTCATAATAAACGGCGGAATGCGCAAAAACTGTATGCCAATGCCGTTTGCAATGCCAATCACAATGCCAATCAGCACAACGACCACGATCGCCAACGGAATGTTTTGGTTGTTGCCCATCATGATTTGGGCACCCATCACATTCGCCAACGTAATGGTCGCCGCTACAGATAGGTCGATGCCACCCGTCAAAATGACCAGTGTTTGCCCAATCGCCGCAATGCCCATAAAAGAAGAAAGGCGTAAAATACCGGCCAAATGGGTCGGGGCTAAATACCCTGGGCTAAACAATTGGGCGATAATCAAAATACAAACGAGAATCAGATACACCATGTGTTGCTCTAGTTTTGTTTTCAACGAAGATGTCATACAAGCGCACCTCCCTTTATGTCTTTTAGCGCACTAATGGCAAGTGCCAAGATGAGAATGACACCTTGAAATACAAACTGGTAAAAAGAGGAGACGCCAATCAAATTTAGCATGTTGTTGATAATAATGATGATGAATACACCGGCCACCGTCCCCAGAGGGTCGCCGACTGCACCACTCATCATCGTGCCGCCCACAACGGTCGCCGAAATCGAATTGGTGGCAAAACTACCGCCAATCGTCGGATCGCCCGAGTACATTTGGGCAGATAAAAAAATACCGGCCATGGCGCAAAAGATACCGGCTAGCATATAGGTCAACAGTTTCACTTTGTTCACTTGTATGCCTGTCGAATACGCCGCCCCTTCATTGCCACCGATGGCTCTCGCCGCTTTGCCAAACGGTGTTTCATTGGTGAGCAATCGAATCAACACCAAACATAACACGATGAGAACAAGCCCGACCGGAATCGGCCCCAAGTCGCCTCCTAAAAATTGTGCAAATGCTTTGTGCACTTTTCCGCCTGGGGTTGGCAAAACAAACAACGCCAGACCGCTAAACATAGAAGACGTGGCAAGGGTAACGATAATCGGTGCCAACCGCCACCTTGTAATCACAAATCCGTTTAACGCGCCACAAGCTGCCCCAATGACAATTGTCGCCACAACCGGTGCCACAAAGCCGACCGGCGAATCGGGGTTCATCAATACAACACAGCTGACATTGCATAGTGCCACAATGCCCCCCAACGATAAGTCGATGCCTTTTGTTAAAATAATGAGCGTCTGCCCAAATGCAACCATCAGCAACGGAAACCCCGTGAGAAGTAAATTTTTAAAGTTACGTCCTGTTAAAAAGTTTTCATCCAAAAAAGAAACCACCACAATAAACAGAAGCAAAAATCCGTAAATCAAAACCAGTTGTGTATGTTTGCGAAAAAAATTACTCATCGGGCACCCTCCTCGTCTTTATGGGAAAGACCCATCGCACAACGCATAATGTTTTCTTCTGTTAGCTGATTTTTTAACAAAATGCTTGTGACTTTCCCCTCATACAAAACCACAACACGGTCGCTCATTCCAATCACTTCCATCAAGTCGCTCGAACACATAACAACGGCAACCCCACTTGCCGCAAGCCGATGCATGATGGTGTAAAATTCGCGCTTGGCTTCTACGTCGATGCCTCTCGTCGGCTCATTAAACAAAATGACATGTGGTTCGATCGCCAGCTCTTTGCCCAACACGACTTTTTGCTGGTTGCCGCCGCTTAGGCTTGATACTTCGTTTTCGATAGACGCTGTTTTGATGGCGAGCTGTTTTGCCGTATCAAGGGCAAAGCTTGTTTCCTTTTTAGCGTCGATAAAAAATGCTTTCCGTCTCTTTTTCATGCTGGCAACCGCCATGTTATGGCGGATCGATAGGTTTGTCATCAACCCCTCTTGCTTCCTGTCTGAAGGCACCAATGCGATGCCTTGGGCAATGGCTTGCCCCGCATTTTTCACTTTTATTTCCTTTCCGTTTAACCAGATCTCTCCGTGGGTGATCGCATGTAACCCCCCGATCGCATCTAGCAGTTCATTTTGCCCATGTCCCTGTAGCCCGGCAACCCCCAAAATTTCACCCCTGTGTACCGAAAACCCAATGTCATGGATACCCTTTCCTTGCAAATGTTTGACTTCAAACAAAACTTCATCTGTTACATCATTTTCTTTTAGCGGAAAAATATTTTGCAACGGCCGCCCTACCATCATTTTAATGAGGTCGTCTTGGGTCATGTCTGCAAGGGGTTGCTCCCCGATGTAGGTGCCATCTTTAAAAACTGTCACCCGATTTCCGATGCGAAACACTTCTTCTAGCCGATGCGAAATAAAAACAATGGTTTTTCCATTTTTCAAAAGTTCGGTAATGATTTCATGCAGTTTGTCTACCTCTTTACGTGCAAGGGCACTGGTCGGCTCATCTAAAATGATCAACTCTGGATCTGTTAATAGAATTTTTAGAATCTCGGCCATTTGCTGTTCGGCCACCGAAAGGCTCCCGACAAGTGCGTGCATGTCAATCCGTATGTTGTACCGCTCCATCGCCTCATTGATCTTCGATTCCATTGCTTTTTTATCAATAAGCCCCCATTTGTTGACCGGCTCCATGTTTAGATATAAATTTTCGGCAACGGTCATTTCGCTGACCAGTGTCAACTCTTGAAACACCATGGCGATGCCCAGTTTTTGGGCTTGCGCCGGATTTTTAATGACTACCTTCTGGCCTTTTAACGTGATGGTACCGGCGTCTGCTTGATGAATCCCCAATAAAATCTTTAAAATCGTGCTTTTGCCGGCGCCGTTCTCCCCAGCCAAAACCATTACTTCCCCCTTGCGGCAACAAAACTGAACATCCTTCAGCGCTTGCACCCCAGCAAATGATTTGGAGATATGCTCCATTTGTAACAGTATTTCGGACATAACCGGCACTCCTCTCTAAAATGAATGATGAAGCTTGCCGCTTCTCTTAAAGAGAAGCAAAACCGTGGACATCGCCCACGGTTTAATGCACCTTATTTTTTGTATAATTTCTCTAAGCGATCTTTTGAAAGATCTGTTAATACCCAGAAGCTATCAGACAAATCAGGATTGTATAGTTTGTCAAATTGGTCGATTGTGATGCTTTCGATTGGCATAACGATTTCTTTTTCGACTGGTTTGCCTTGTAATGCATCTACTGCTGTTTCAAGGGCTTTTTTCGCCATTGCACTCGAAAATCCTGGTGCCGCGCATACCAACCCTTTGTCCATGTTTTCTTTCCAAACGCGCATAAATCCGTTGTTTGCTTCGCCTACCATTGGCACAAGTGGACGACCGGCTGCATTAAAGGCATCAATCGCGCCTTGTGTCATGGCGCCGCCTTGACTCCAAACTGCATCGATCTTTTTATAAGCAGAAAGTAAACTTTCGGTAGCGGCTTTGCCCTTTGCATAGTCCCAATCGCCATACGCAGAACCCACTACTTTAATGTCTGGATAATCTTTTAAAATTTCTTCGGCACCTTTCCAACGTGCATCGTTTACAGCCGTGCCGGATATACCGTTTAATGCGATGATATCACCTTTGCCATTTAACTCTTTTGCGATAAACCGTGCTCCAATACGTCCAAATTCCATTTCGTCAATGCGCACAACACTGGTTTGGTTATCTGTTTCTACCCAGTTGTCAAACGAAACCACTTTAATGCCCGCGTTCATTGCTTCTTCTACAACTGGCGCAAGCGCCGTAGGCGATGCCGCTGTAATACAGATCGCATCCACACCCTTTGTGATCATGTCTTTTACATCGCTGATCTGTTTTGAAATGTCGTTGTTCGAATTTGTGATAAAATACTCACTGATAACGCCGTCTGCCTTGTATTGCTCTGCTCGTGCGATAAACTCTTCCTGCATTTGCACACGCATCGAGTTTCCCAGTGAGTAGTTCACGTATGCTATTTTGTAGCCGCCCATCTTTGCGGTTGGCTCTGCCTGCGCTGGTTCTGCACTGTTTGCCTCGGTTGCCGGTTGTGTGCCTTCGGCTGGTTGTGCTTCTTTTGGCGCTGTCGGTGTACACGCAGAAAGTAGGGTCAAACAGATTGCAAGCGTACCGATGGATCGAATAATTTTATTTAGTTTCATTTTAATACCCTCCTATGAGAAAAATAATCGATTTGCATTCTGCCCCATAATCCATTCCTTATGGGTCGCAGGGATGTTTTTACATCCATTGACTAACAGGTTGATCAGTTGCTTGTAGGTCGCCATGTTTAACATGCCTGGATAATCTGACGCCCACATGAGTTTTTCTGGCCCTAGTGTTTTATAGGCTTGTTCGATTTTTTCTATTGATGTTTGAAACGGGTATTCCTCTTCATAATAATCTGGCACCGTGGACGTATCGGCGTACGCATTGGCATGTCCACTGATGATATCCAACAGTTCTGCATACTGCTTGCTGTCACCTCCCTGTCTGAAACTGGCATCTGCGCCCAAATGACAGGCGACAAATGAAATGTTCGGATAGCTGTTTGCCAATGTTCTAAAATCTTCCACATCACACGTTCTGAATAGATGAATGAACACGGGTTGGGCATACGCATTGCAACATTCCCATACAGGTTGTAACCGTTTGTCGGTCATGCGTGTATCTGGTGCACATTGAAATGTACTGTTCACCTCAATTTTCATGCCAATCAGCGAGGTGGTGCGGTAAACATTTTCGAGTTCGTCTGCTGCTTTCTGCCCTTTTAATACATCCACCAGTGCAACGCCTTTTAATTTGCTTTCATGGGTTGCGGCCGCTTTTGCCACGTACACATTATGATAGCCATACAGCGGATTTGCCATCATAATCGCTTTTGAAACGCCACAATATTCCATGTGTGCCAGCAATGTCTCTACGGTAGAGTTGCTGTGCAAAAAACTTGGCGGCAAGATGAATTTTTCTTCATTGCCAACCGATGCTTTGCCGTAGCTACGGGATACGATGGGCAATCCATTCGTGATGCCTGCGATATTCTCATACACGTGCGCATGAATATCCACAATTTCCATGCCATAACCTCCTCTGTGCTTGACTTACTGTTATTTTACGTTTCTTTGTCGAACTTGTATATTCGATATCATTAGAATTTATAATGATTTGATGCGAAGTTAGGAAATTACTGAAAAGAACGAATTTACAAGTTGAAACATAGCCAAAAGATGATATAATGATGCCAAGGAGTTGTGACAATGGAAAATAAAATTTTAAGCCCGAAGTCTGACTTGATATTTAAATTAATTTTTGGTGACAATAGAAATATAGATATTTTAGCAGATTTTTTACAATCGGTACTTGACCTACCCAAAGTAGAGTACAGCCATATAACCATTGTAGACCCACATTTTAGACAAGAAACCATTGACGATAAGCTGGGAATACTTGATGTAAAGCTACACACCAAGAACGGTAAAATTATTGACGTGGAAATCCAAGTATCAGATGTTCCACAAATGCGTGAAAGAATATTGTTTTATTCTTCCAAAATGATAACAGAACAAATCGGCAAGGGTGGAAGCTATAAATTAAAGAAGGTTATAAGTATTGTTATTACGGACTACAACCTTATAACAGAAAATGATACGTACCATAATAAGTATCTTCTTTACGACAAAAATACAGGTTCAAAATTTACTGATGTGTTGGAAATTAACACGCTTGAATTGCCAAAATTACCAATAGCAGAAGATCATACAATGTTATGGAACTGGCTCCAATTTTTAAAATCAAGTGACGAGGAGGAGTTGGCTATGCTCGCACAAAAAAGTCCACAGATCGAAAAAGCAGTTGGGATATTAAAAGTATTAAGCCAAGACGAAAGAACAAGACTTCTCTATGAAGAAAGGGAAAAGGCAAGGCTTGACAATCAAGCGAGGCTTGAGGGAGCCTTTGAGCAAGGCGGAACTAGTAAAGCGATAAGGATTGCAAAAAACGCTCTGAAAAAGAATATGCCCCTACATGAAATCGTTGCTATTACCGAATTGTCTTATGAAGAAATAGAGGGCATTTTAAAAGAGATGGATTGATAAGAAACTAAAATTGAAAAATAGCACATTTAACCGCCTAACAAATGCTAGGCGGTATTTTTACGGTCTTTTATGACATAACAAGAGTACTTTCTTGGTGACAATCATCCATGCGCAAATTTTTTTTGCGTAGTTTCTTCTCGGTTGATTTTTTCAACCAAAGTCAACCGCAAATCCATTGCGTTCATCGCCACTTATTTGTATACTTTAAACAGAGGTGATAGTTATGAAAGAAATCAACATTGCACGAGTGATTGTGCGTAAGCGAAAAGAAAAAGAGATTACACAAGATGACCTTGCGAACTATATCGGCGTATCCAAGGCATCCGTTTCAAAATGGGAAACCGGGCAGAGCTATCCTGATATTACGCTTCTTCCGCAACTGGCGACATACTTCAATATTAGCATTGATGATTTGATGGGCTATGCGCCGCAAATGACAAAAGAGGGCATCCGTAAACTGTATCTTGCACTATCGGCTGATTTTGCAAGCAAACCATTTGATGAAGTAATGAGCCATTGCCGTGAAATCGTTAAGAAATACTACTCATGTTTTCCGTTGCTGTTTCAAATCGGTGCGCTGTTATTCAATTATAGTGCGGTTTGTAAGGATGCGGAGAAATCGGCTTCGATCATCGGGGAAGCAAGAGAGATTTTCATAAGAGTGAAAGCGGAAAGCGACGATGTAGAGTTGGCAAAACAAGCATTGTGTCTGGAAGCACTTTGTGCGCTTACTCTTGGCAATCCAAATGAAGTGTTGGCGCTACTCGGCGAAACAAATGCGCCCGTATATTCAACCGAAGCCTTGCTCGCTTCGGCTTATCAGATGACAGGGGAAATTAGAGAAGCCAAGGCTGTGCTACAAGTAGGCGTGTACCAACATGTTATGTCCCTGTTTGGTATTTTACCCCTTTACCTTATGTTATGTGCCGATGAGATGGAGCGCTTTGAAGAAATCGTAAGCCGGACAATGCGCATCGTGGACATCTTTGATATAAAGAAACTTCATCCGTCTATTATATTGAACTTCTATCTATCCGCTTCACAAGGATACTTGACCAATGAAAACAGGGAGAGAAGCCTTGCTATGTTGGAAGAATATACAGCGCTTGTTACAGGTGACATATACCCATTACAGCTAAAGGGGGATGCGTTTTTTAATTTACTTGATGGCTGGCTGGATGAATTTCCTTTGGGAACGGCGTTACCTCGTGATGAAAAAACCGTAAAACAAAGCATGGCTGACGCAATAGCGAATAATCCTGCATTTTCAGTTCTCGCCAATGAACACCGTTTTCAATGTATAGTAGAGCGGCTAAAAAATAATTGTTAGAAGGGGTTTTGTATGCGTTTAGGAAAAGAATAGTTGCCTTTTCTCATTCCAATTGTTATTGTATTAAAGTGGCAAGGGTTTATTTGCTACGAAGCATTGATCTTGGGCTTTGCGTCAAAAATTTATATTTTCGAGGGCGGTGGAGTATATGGCTGGGTATGTTAGCGAGATTAGGAAGAAGATAGGTCACGAGAGACTAATGATTGTAGGAGCAGGCATCTTTTTATATCAAGATGGGAAAGTACTTTTGCAGAGACGCAGAGACAGCAATCGTTGGGCAATGCATGGCGGAGGCGTTGAGATGGGTGAAATCGTTGAAGAGACAGCAAAACGCGAGTTATTTGAGGAGACCGGACTGATAGCGAATAATCTTGAACTTTTAGGTGTATTTTCAGGTGAAGACAGGATGTTTACTTATCCTAATGGTGATGAGGTTTACTCGATAGGTGTAGTTTATGTATGCAACGATTTTTCCGGAGATTTATCGCCTGATGCAAATGAAGTCAAAGAATTGAAATGGTTTGATATTAACAAACTTCCTGAAGAAATATGGCAGCCTAACAGGAAGCCATTGAACGCTTTTGTTGAGTATATGAAACGTTCAAAATAAGCATTTTTGCTATAAAGAAACTTCATCCGTCTATTATATTGAGCTTCTATCTATCCGCTTCACAAGGATACTTGACCAATGAAAACAGGGAGAAAAGCCTTGCTATGTTGGAAGAATATACAGCGCTTGTTACAGGTGACATATACCCATTACAGCTAAAGGGGGATGATTTTTTTAATTTACTTGACGGCTGGCTAGATGAATTTCCTTTGGGAGCGGCGTTACCTCGTGATGAAAAAACGGTAAAACAAAGCATGGCTGACGCAATAGCAAATAATCCCGCATTTTCAATTCTCGCCAATGAGCACTGTTTTCAATGTATAGTAGAGCGGCTAAAAAATAATTGTTAGAAGGGGTTTTGTATGCGTTTAGGAAAAGAATAGTTGCGTTTTCTCATTCCGATTGTTATTGTATTAAAGTGGCAAGGGTTTATTTGCTACGAAGCATTGATCTTGGGCTTTGTGTCAAAAATTTATATTTTCTATGTCATGATTGTAAAGAGAGGGTTGGAATGAAAAAATTCAAAGTATTTAGCATTATGATGGTTAGTACCATTATTCTTAGTAGCATTGGAGTTTTTGCCGCTGATAACTGGAGGGTTTCTGTATCAAGCCAAAAATTTATGGT
>JAVBJY010000229.1:0-5148 GCA_031546735.1 Eubacteriales bacterium | reverse complement strand
TTTGCTATTTGTCTATAAGCGGCACTGATGTTGTTACACAAAGCGGCCATTCGATAGTCGTTGCGCATATCAGCCGCTTCTAATATGCCTCTCGCCTCATGATAAAGCACGAGCGCTTCATCGTTTTGTTTGGCGGCAATCCGTACACTTCCCGCGTTCATTAGCGCCGTTGCATAATCGGGTGTGTTGTGTAAGCCCGCCGTAACAAGCGCTTGCAACACCTTTGCATATAGGTCTTTCGCTTCTTCCAGCCTGCCGATGACGCGGTAAAAACCGCCCAACTCATTGCAAACGCCAATGATGCCCCCGAGATCACCACCTTGCGTAACCATCTGCAACTGTTCTTGTAAGTATCGTTCGCTCTCGCCTGCATTTTTCTTTGCGAATACACGACCCCATTCATCATAAAACCCGTTTAAATCGAAGTTCCCTTCCACCATATCCCTCCTCCATTCGTTGCCCTTTTTTTCTTACAGCCCCTATACAGGCATTATACTATAGCGAAAAAAATTTGCAATATATACGGTATTGAACATTTCTTCCTTGGGTACATTATATCTATACAATGCTTAATATTGAAAAGGAGTGTTTCATCATGAACAAAAACAAACCCAAAATGTGTACAGGCTATAAACCGGTAAATGAAAACGGATTGTATTACAAAAAGAGCGGAAACACCAACTGCAAAGAGTGTGTATATTTTTCTTCTAGAAATTGTGGCATGGATATAGCCGACAGCATCGAACCCGAATTGGACATTTTTATATAATCTGAATTTTTTATGTCTTCCTAAGCAAATGATTCTATGCTATACTATGGAAAATACAAAGTATACTGGCGGAGAATTTGGTTTCACCCGCTCTTCGTGCAGCACGAGAAGGAGAACGCGATGATTAAAATAGTGGTTGACAGCGGTTGCGATTTGCCAAAAGACATGCTAGACAATAATAACTTGCAACTCGAAGTGGTGCCGCTCAACTTAACCTTAGGTGACACAAACTATGTCGACTCTCAAGACCTAGACATAGAGCAGTATGTGTCCGCGATGATGAACACTACCTCCATGCCAAAAACGGCCGCGCCATCACCCGAGTTGTATCTAGAAGCATATAAAGGCGACAAAGATGTTTTTGCCATTACGATTTCGAGCCAATTGAGTGGCTCATACAACAGTGCCGTTCTTGCCAAAACTATGTACTTGGAAGAAATCGGCAACAAGTTTATCTATGTGGTGGATAGCCTCAGCGCATCTGTCGGTGAAATGTTGATCGCCCTGAAGCTCCACGAATTATCCAAAAAGAACTTCTCAAACAATGAGATCGTCGAACACATCACATCATTTGTGTCAGACATGCGCACCTATTTTGTGTTAGAGCGCTACGAAAACCTTGTGAAGACCGGGCGCATCACGCCTTATGTTGCGAAGCTCGCCTCATTTTTAAACATCAAACCCATTTGTGACGCGGTTGACGGCAAGACACGCCTCATCGGGCAAGCCCGCGGTGAGAAAAAAATGTTTTCAAAGCTGATTGACCTGATGCTAAAAGACAATAAAGATTTTGAAAACAGAATCCTTGGCATCGCCCATGTCTGCTGTTACGAGCGCGCCCTCGCCTTTAAAGAAGAGGTGTTGAAGCGTATGCACTTCAAAGATATCTTTATCGTACAAGCGAGTGGCCTGTGCTCCACCTATGCCGACAGCGGTGGTATCATTATCGCGTTTTAGGGGGTCTCTATGGTTGTATATTTTTGCATCTGTTACTTCCTTTATGGCATACTCATTGGAAGCTTTCTAAATGTATGTATCTACCGGATCCCCCTTGGCAAAACCGTGGTGACGTTTCCCTCATCCTGTATGAGTTGTGGCACCAAAATCAAACCGTATGATTTAATTCCCATTGTCAGTTATTTTTTAATCAAGGGCAGATGTCGTAGCTGTGGGTTGAAAATTTCGCCCCAGTACCCGATTGTCGAGATGCTCAACGGCGTTCTCTACATCCTGATTTACATACAGTACGGATTCACCTTTATTTCCGTCATTTATTGCCTATTTTTATCGGCATTGATCGTATTGACTTTTATCGACATCAAATACCAGCTCGTGCCACCACCTGTTAATTTTTTCATTTTGATATTGGCAGTGGCTGTAGTGGTTTCGGATTATACCCATATCGTGAATCATATTATTGGCTTTTTTATAATTAGCGTGCCGCTCTACATTGTCGCCCTCCTCTACAAAGGTGGCATGGGCGGGGGCGATATCAAATTGTTTGCCGTATGCGGTGCACTGCTTGGTATAAAATTGATATTGGTTGCTTTTTTTATTACCATCGTGTGTGCGTCCCTGTTTGGCATTGTACTTATGTGCTTCAATAAAAAGAAGAATTTGAAATCCGCTCTGCCCCTCGTTCCGTTTATTACGATCGGTTGCTTTTCGGCTGTCTTATATGGCACAGAACTCGCGGCGTTCTATCTTGGCTTGATGTTTTAATAGTCTGTACGTTTACACGACACAAAAAAGCGGTTATAAACCTATGTAACTTTCAAATAGGTTTATAACCGCTTTTCGTATTCACTGCCTAAAAAATATTATTGAAACAACTCTGTTGAGAGATATCGTTCACCGGTATCTGGCAATATAACGACGATATTTTTGCCTGCGTTCTCTGCGCGAAGTGCCAGTTCTCTCGCGGCATAAATAGCGGCACCCGACGAAACGCCCACAAGCACACCCTCTTGTTTTGCCAGTTGTCTTGCCGATTCAAACGCATCTTCGTTTGAAACCGTTATGATGCCATCGTATATGCTTTGGTTTAAAACATCGGGGGCAAAGCCAGCACCAATGCCTTGGATTTTGTGTGGACCCGCAACGCCTGTCGTCAAAAAAGCAGATGCGCTTGGCTCAACGCCATACACTTGAATCGCGGCATTTTTTGATTTCAAATATTCGCCTGTGCCGGTAATCGTGCCGCCCGTACCGATGGCAGAAACCAAAATGTCCACCTGTCCGTCCGTATCTTCCCATATCTCTACGCCTGTCGTTTTTCTATGCACGTCTGGATTGGCTTCGTTCGTAAATTGACCTGGTATAAATGCATTTTCGATTTCAGACGCAAGCTCTTCAGCCTTTGCAATGGCGCCCTTCATCCCCTTTGCCCCTTCTGTTAGCACAATCTCTGCGCCATACGCCTTCAAAAGGTTGCGGCGCTCTACGCTCATTGTTTCGGGCATCGTTAAAATAATGCGGTACCCTCTTGCCGCCGCCACAGACGCAAGGCCAATGCCTGTGTTGCCGCTTGTTGGCTCGATGATGACTGAACCTTCTTTTAAGAGCCCCTTCGCTTCCGCTTCTTCTATCATTGCTTTCGCCACTCTATCCTTCACACTGCCAGCCGGATTAAAGTATTCAAGCTTGGCAATGATGTTCCCCTTCAGTCCATTGTTCTTGTTGTAGTTTGTCAGCATGAGGAGCGGCGTCCGTCCAACCAAGTCTGTTAGTGTACGATAAATTTTTGCCATTTCAATCTCTCCTTTTTGAATGCATATATAATTGATATGTTTTATATGTGATACTATAGTCGATGTTGCATCGTTTGTCAATACCTTTTTCAAAAACATATATGTTTAGTATGCTATTGACTTTTGCTTCATTAAAACGTATACTTTTTTTTGAGGTGATACACTTTGAAACTATCCGCTAAATCTCGCTATGGGCTTGCCGCCATGGTCTTGCTTTCGAAGCACTACGAACTAGACAAAAACAGCACCCTCGTCAGCATTTCTGAAAACCTTGGCATTTCAAAAATATATCTTGAACAAGTCTTTTCTCTATTAAAGAGGGATGGCTTGGTTGTATCCGTAAAAGGTTCTCAGGGCGGCTACAAGTTGTCTCGGTCACCGGATGTGATTACGGCATTTGATGTCTTGTCTGCCATCGACAGCTCCCTGTTTGAAAAAACCGAAACGACCCTCTCGCGGGGTGCCATGGACATCGAATCGGCCATGCAACACTCGACTTTTCGTGTCTTAGACATAGCCATCAAAGATACGCTTCAAAATATTACACTTCAAACGATATTAGATGAAGCCAAACAACATGCATCCCAAGATGGATATATGTTTTTTATATGATCCACACGCCATAAGGCTACATCATGACCTTATGGCGTATAATACACCTTAGGAGGACTTCATATGGATTTTAACACAATTTGTGTGCGTGGTGCAACTGATGCGCACAGTTCAACCGGTGCTGTTTCGGTTCCGATTTACCAATCGTCTACATTTGCGCACCTCGCTGTCGGCCAGTCAACCGGATACGATTATTCAAGGCTACAAAACCCCACTCGCGCCGCACTAGAAAACCTGGTCACATCTCTCGAACAAGGCACAGATACGCTTGCGTTTTCATCAGGCATGGCGGCGATTACGACGATGATGGATCTATTTGAAGCGGGCGACCACATCATCGCCTCCGCTGATTTATATGGCGGCTCGATTCGTCTTTTTAATACCATCTGCAAGAAAAATGGTCTCGTCTTTGATTATGTGGACACGTCTCACCATGATACAATAGAATCTCACATTCAAAAAAACACAAAGGCGATTTTTGTAGAAACACCCACCAACCCCATGATGCATGTGACCGATATTGCCGCTGTTTCTTTGATTGCTAAAAAACATAACCTGCTCCTCATTGTGGACAATACATTTTTGTCGCCTTACTTCTTAAAGCCTATCGCCCTTGGCGCAGACATTGTGATGCATAGTGGCACAAAATTTTTGTGCGGGCATAACGATACGCTGGCCGGTTTTTTGACTGTAGCCAATGACGCATTGTCTGAAAAATTACGATTCATGTTTAAAACAACCGGGGCATGCTTGTCTCCGTTTGATAGCTGGCTTTTAATTCGGGGGATCAAAACCCTCGCCCTCCGCATGGAACGACAACAAGAAAATGCAATCAAGCTTGCAGATTGGTTATGCAACCAAGAAAAAATCAAAGCGGTTTATTTTGTAGGTTTGAACAGCCATCCTCAGTATGACGTGTCTATCAAACAATCCTCCGGTTTCGGCAGTATGATTTCGTTTCAGACAGACAGTGAAGAGACGGCGCTTTCGATCCTTGAAAACGTGAAGCTTATTTTG